>CAZBTE010000005.1:0-25066 GCA_964494665.1 uncultured Limnobacter sp. | reverse complement strand
CGCGCCTTGCTCGGCTGCCTTCTCGGGATCGTGCGCGAGCACCAGACGTCGGTCGGGCCAGCGCAACTCCTCGATGAACTCGTTCGAGGCCTTAGCGGCCTTCGCCTGCACGCGCGCAAGGAGCTCCTCGAAGTCGGCATAGCGACGCCCAGGCACGGCGAGGATGAACTCGATCGGCTGGCCACCGGGCGTCGTCAGTGCGCAGAGCTGCTCAATGTTATCGAGCGAGAGCAGGCCGCGGTCGGCCACGACGACCAGGCGCTTCAGATGTGGATAGCGCCCCAGCACCGTCGTGAGCATCGGCATCAGCGTGGGCGCTTCGGCCGTGTTGCCGGCGAACACCTCGTGGTGGATCGGCATGCCGTCGGCGGTCTGCACGACCCCCAGCATGAACTGACGCTCGATGCCGCCCTCCTTGGACATGCCGAAGCGGCGCACGTCCTCGGGGCAGTCGCTCGCATCCTCGGCGCGGGTCGTCGTCAGGTCGTAGAACACCAACGAGAGCTCGTCGTCGATGAGCGGACGCAGCAACGACGCGACGCAGGCGTCGACCGCCTCCTGGTGGTCCATCAGCGCATCCATGCTGCGAAGCAGTTGCTGATGCGTGATCGCTTCGGTGCGCATCGAGCCGATGCGCACCGTCTGCAGCCAGCGCAGCATGCCGAGTTTGGAGTCAGGATCACAAAGGCGGTTGAAGACCATCGCGCGCAGCGCGTGCTCGACGGCCGTGGTGTAGCGCGCCCGGTGAAACACGCCCGCAAGTTGATCGAAGCCCAGCTCGCGCCACAACTCGTCGAGCACCCAAACGTCGCCCAGCGCGAGCGCCGATTCGAAGCGCACCTGCGGAGCGGCACACTCGCCGCGAGTACGGCCCTTGGCGCGCAGCAGCGCATCGAGCACCGCATCGACCTGGCCGCCGGATTCGTCGATGCGCCCCAGCGTCGCCAGCGTGCGCTGGCGCGGCTTGCCGTCGTCGTCGCGAAACGATTCGACCAGTTGCACGTAGGTGCGAGGACCCGAGCGGGTGAGCTTGACGAACATGGCACCAGGATAGCGGAAGCGTCTCTACGCGCCAATACCAGTCCGTCCGAAACGTGCCACTACAAATAACTTCGGCTGCGACTCGGTAAATCGATTTCTTGCTGACTTCCCACGCTTCGGAGAGAGGCCGGAAACCGCCAATTTCAGGGGCGAAGTGTCGAACTCGGGAGGCCCAAGTTCCGCAGCTAATCGCGCAAGGTGTCTGATTCGACTCGCAGCTACAGCCGTAAATTGACACTACATCGCTTTGGCGGGCGGTTTCGGCAGGCTCAGATCCTCGAACAACCGGGTCTGCTCGGCACTCAGTCGCGATACGCCGCTGTAATGGGTCGCGCCGATCGTCGCGCGATGGCTTTGGATGCGCGAGAGCAGCCGCAGCGCGCTCGTCGGGCTGAGCGTGCTGCCCTTTGCGCGCAGACGCATGCGCATCACTCGGTGTAAGACCAGCGCGAGATAGCAGATCTGCGCATGCGCGCGAATCCGCTCCGGCAGCCGGTGATAGACCGGCGCGATCTCGATGTCGGACTTCAGCACGCGGAATCCACGCTCGATGTCGGCCAGGCTCTTGTAGCGCTCGATGATCTGCGCACCCGTCAGGTCAGCGACGCTGGTGAGCAACACGAGCTTGCCGTCGAAGCGCTCGGCATCGAGGATCGCCGCCTCGTCCACGGTGTAGCTGAATCGGTCGGCCTGGTAGTCGGCGCGCACGAAGCGCGTGAGCTCGGCGTCGGCCAGCGCGCGTGCAAAGCGCGAGTAGGCGCCTCGGTCGGTCGCTCGCCGGCCTCGCTCGGTGATGCCGTCGTCTTGCGCATCGAGCTTGCCCACGAGCCGCTCGGCGAACGCTTCGAGCTCTGCGATCCGGGTACGGCGCCGCGCTCCTTGTTCCGTGGCACGAGCTGCATCGTGCGCGACTACCAGCCGGTGCTCGGCGAAGCGCGCCTGCGCGACGCCGTCGGCGAATTCCAGCCGATCCATCACCTCGCCCAGTTCGCCATAGCGTCGTGCCGGCACGGCGAGGATGAATTCGATCCGTCGCGCGCTGCTGGCGGCCAGCTCGGTGAGCTGCGCGACGTTGTCCAGGCTGAGCAGCCCGCGGTCAGCCACCAGAATCACCCGCTGCACCGTGAAGCGGCGAAGCACCTCTTCGAGCATCGCGCGCAGCGTCCTCACCTCGGCGACGTTGCCCGGATGCACCGTGTGCATCAAAGGCAAGCCGTCGCTGGTCTGCACCAGGCCCAGGACGAACTGCCGGGCGATGCCGCCGGTTTCCTTGTTCATGCCGTAGGCGCGCACATCACCGGCCAGCTCCGCCTCGCCGTGGATACGCACCGTCGTCAGGTCGTAGAAGACGACCGAGAGCTCCTGATCGATCAACGGGCGGATGAGGCGGCTGACGGCTGCATCGACCGCGTCGCCGCGGTCGGTCAGCAGATCCATCGTGCGCAGCAGATGATCGTGCGAGACGGTCTGCGGCATCCCCGGAATCGCCACGGTCTCGAGCCAGCGCAGCACGCCGAGCTTGGAGTCCGGATCGCACAGGCGGTTGAAGACCATCGCACGCACCAGCGCCTCGGCATCGAATGCGCGGCGCGACGAACGCAACGCGCGCCGCAACGCATCGCGAAGGCCCAACTCGTTCCACAGCTCGTGCAACGCGAACACGTCGCCGAAGGCACGCGAGCTGTCGTACTCGATCGCCGCCGCCGGATTCGTGCTGCGACCGAGCGCGCGGTTCAATCCGTTGATCAGCGGATCGAGGTTCTTCGGGGCGAGTTTGTCGAGTCGGCCGAGATTGGCGATGACGCGCTGGCGGGTGGCGCCGGAGTCGGTGCGATACGCCTCGACGATCTGCAGGTAGGTGCGCCCGCCGGAGCGAGTGAGCCGCGTGAACATGACAGCATGCTATCGGCTCGTAAGCGTTTCATCAAGCCGGGTACTAGTGGTGGCGTGACACTACAAAGACATCGACTCTCGAACTATAACCGCTTGATTCGTAAAGCCTCGCGCGCCGAAAACCGCGGGAAAATGACGACGAAGTGCTGAACTTGGGGCGCCAGGATCGGCGCCGCATCAAGGAACTCGAGCGCCAGTTGCAGCGCAAGGACCGGGCGCTGGCCAAAACGGCGGCGCTGCTGGTTCTCTCCCGAAAGCTCGAGGCGGTCTTCAACAACAACCAGGGCGAGGCCGAATGATCAGCCTCGAAGACTGCATCGTTCTGGCCCGGGACATCGACGTCGCGCATCGCGCCGGCGCGCGCCTGCAGCGTGCCTGCTCGGAGGCCGGCATCACCGTGCGCACATTGCAGCGCTGGAAGGCGAACGACGGGCTCGTCACCGGCGATCGCCGACCCTCGGCCGTGCGGCCCACACCGTCGCATGCGCTCAGCGCCGAGGAGCGCGAGGTGCTGCTGCGGGTGGCCAACGAGCCGCCCTTCGCCGACATGCCACCGGCGCGCATCGTTCCGACGCTCGCCGACGAGGGCGTGTATCTGGCCAGCGAATCGAGCTTCCAGCGCGTGCTGCGCGCCGTCGGTCAAAGTCGGCGCCGCGGTCGCGCCAAGGCACCTCGTGCAAGCCGCCCGCCGAGCACGCACGTGGCGAGCGCCCGGCGGCAACTGTGGTCCTGGGACATGACGTACCTGCCCGCCGACGTGGCCGGGCGCTGGTTCTATCTGTACCTGATCCTGGACGTCTTCAGCCGCAAGTTCGTCGGCTTCGAGGTGCACGCCACCGACGACGCATCGCACGCGGCGCACCTGGCCCGGCGCAAGGCACTGGCCGAGGGTCTCCATGCCATGCCCGTCAAGCCCGTGCTGCACGGCGATAACGGCTCGACCTTCAAGGCGATCACGGTGCTGGCGATGCTGCACTGGCTGCAGATCCGACCCTCTTACTCGCGCCCGCGCGTGAGCGACGACAACGCGTTCGTCGAGAGTCTGTTTCGCACGGCGAAGTACCGTCCGGAATTCCCCGCCGCGGGCTTCTCCGATCTCGACGAGGCGCGCACCTGGGTGAGCCGCTTCGTGCACTGGTACAACCACGAGCATCTGCACAGCGGCATCCGTTTCGTCAGCCCCGCACAGCGGCACGACGCGCACGTGCGCAGATCCTCGAACAACGCCATCGGCTCTACCTGCAGGCCCGCAGTCGCGAGCCGCGTCGCTGGTCGCAGCACACGCGAAACTGGTCGCGCGTGGACGTCGTCACGCTGAACCCCGAGCGCGAAAAGGCGCTCGTGCCGGACTCTGCCGAGGATCAGGATAAACAACGCTCAGTTGCATGATCGACGCGACAAGTTGCTTGACGCGCGCCGTGGCGGCAACTGCTGGGGCGGGCAACCGTTCGGGCAGCGCTGGTGCGCCTGCGGACGACGAATCGGCATGGAGCCAAGTCGATTGGCAACGTGCCGAACACGAGGTCAGGCGGGTGCAAGTGCGTATTGCCAAGGCCACGCAGGCTGGCCGGTGGAACAAGGTCAAGGCCTTGCAACACTTTCTGACCCGCTCGCGAAGCGGCAAGCTGCTCGCGGTACAGCGGGTGACGAGTAACGCAGGCAAGAGAACAGCGGGCGTCGACGGCAGGATCTGGTCAACGCCAGCATCCAAGATGACTGCTGCGCAGTCGCTCAAGCATAGGGGCTACAAACCTCTGCCGCTGCGGCGCGTGTATATCCCGAAGAGCAACGGCAAGGAACCCCTTGGGCATCCCGAGCATGTACGACCGGGCCATGCAGGCGCTGTGGCAAATGGCTTTGATCCCCAGCGCAGAGACTACGGCCGACACGAACTCGTACGGGTTTCGGCCCAAACGGTCGGCGGCCGATGCCATCGAGCATTGCTTCGCCATCCTGGCCAAACGCAGTTCGGCGCCGTGGGTGATGGAGGGTGACATCAAGGGCTGCTTCGACAACGTCAGTCATCACTGGTTGCTCGAGCACGTTCCAATGGATAAGGTCATTCTGCGCAAGTGGCTGCAGGCATGGCTTCATGGAATAAGGAGCGTGGCCGAGGCAGGAACGCCGCAGGGCGGTATCGCCTCTCCAGCACTGGCCAACATCGCGCTGGATGGTTTGCAAGACGCTGTGAACGCGGCGATCGGACCAACCAGATATGCGCGGCATCCGGCCAAGGTGCACGTCGTGCGCTACGCGGACGATTTCGTCGTGACTGGCGCAAGTCGGGAAATACTCGAAACGCAGGTCAAACCGGCAATCGAAACCTTCTTTGCGGCTCGGGGACTGCAACTGTCGCCCGAGAAGACGCTGATCACGCACATAGCCCATGGGTTCGACTTCCTCGGGCAAAACGTTCGCAAGTACGGGAACAAGCTCCTGATCAAACCGGCGTGCAAGAGTGTCGAGGCGCTCCTTGCCAAGGTGGGCGAAGTCTCCGAAAGAACAAGGCCGCCACCCAGGCACAGGTGAACATGCTGCTCAATCCGATTCTTCGGGGCTGGGCAATGTATCACCGGCATGCGGTGGCCGCGGAAACCTTCTCACGGATCGGTGGCTAGCTAGTGTGCCTCGAATCGACGCCAGAGGCCGCTATTGAGAGCCTTCTGGTCAAAATCCTGGTCAAAACGGACGCCTACTTTCTTCCGATCGTTGCCAACTACTGCCGCTTGCTTCCGTAGCTCTTCCTTGTAAACTCAAGCACATGCGCGTCAGCAGCGGTTTTCGGCGAGGCGGCTCTCAGCCTCCGAAGCCAGGGGTCGCTGGTTCGATCCCAGCCGGGCGCGCCACTTTGCGGAAGTCGGGTCGACGCGGGCAGGCCTGACTGAGCGAAAGCATTCCGCGGCGGGGTGCGTCGACGCACCGAGCCGGCCCGAGGCCGCACACTGCGCGGCGTGAATCGCGCTACCTGAGGCAGGCGCTCAGGCGGTACTTCGTGAACGAGGGACTCGTTCGAGCACCCGCAAGTCGAAGACCCTCAGCCGGGACGTCCCCCTCACCGAGGCCAGGTCAGCAGAGTTCCAGGCTGCGCTTCATCAGCTTGTCGAGGATGACGTCGAGTTGCCG
Organism: uncultured Limnobacter sp.; assembly: GCA_964494665.1. GTDB lineage: Bacteria > Pseudomonadota > Gammaproteobacteria > Burkholderiales > Burkholderiaceae_E > Zeimonas. The sequence goes on along the minus strand of CAZBTE010000005.1, from coordinate 19,009 downwards.
CTGTTCGTGCTTGTCGAGCGCGGCCAAGTACCAAGCCTCGCGCATGGCTGCCTCGGGCAGGATGTTTTCGCAGATCTTCACGCCAGCCGGCGCAAGCGACAGGATCACCTTGCGTCCGTCTTCCGGATGGCCGTATGTCCGAATCATCTTCAGGTCGACCATGCGGCGCTGTGCGCGCGACACACGGGCCTTGTCCATGCTGGTGCGGTCGACGACCTCGTGGAACACCAGATCGCCATAGGTGTACAGCGCCATGATGATGCGCCACTCCGGCATCTGGATGTTGAACTTGGTCTCGAAAAGCTTGCCGATCGACTGTGACACCCGGTTCGCGACCACCGACAGCTTGTAGGGGATGAAGTCCTCGAGCTTGCCTATCGGCCCGAGGTTCGCGCGCTTGACTGTGATGCGTGGCTGCGAGGCGGCGGGCTTGCGCGCGCGGCGCGCGGCGGGTTTGCGCGAGCCGCGCTCAGCGGGCTTGTCGGCATTGTCCACAGTCAGTGAGGCTTGCTTTGCAGGCACGCAGTGTAGCCCTTGTTCGGGTTGTTGACAACGAACCGAAAATTTGTTGACAACGAAACGAACGGCATCGATCATGCGCCACTCGAGCGTTGACGACCCGGACTCCGCATGTCCTGTCCCGCGATCCGACTGTACCTCGACGGCGCCTTCGGCGCCGGCACGCTGACAAGCGGCTGGAAGTGACACCATGCGGATAACATCCCCCGAGGCATTGCTGCTGGACTTCGGCAGCGTGATCACCGTGTCGATGTTCGAGCGTCACCGCGACACCGAAGCCAAGCTCGGCCTGCCCGACGGCAGCCTGCGCTGGCTGGGTCCGATCGCGCCGGATACAGATCCGCTCTGGCAGGCGATGCAACGCGACGAGATCAGCGAGCGCGATTACTGGGCACTGCGTGCCCGCGAGCTCGGCGAGGCGGCCGGCGAGCCGCGCTGGGACATGCTGGCGATGCTCACGCGGCTGCGCCACACCGAGCCGAACACGATCGTGCGTGTGGGCATCCGCCGCCTCGTGGAGCGATCGCACGCACAGGGCCTGCGCATCGGCATCCTCAGCAACGAACTCGAACTGTTCTATGGTGCCGAGTTCCTGGCACGCATGGACATCCTGCGCGACATGCACGTGATCGTCGACGCCACGCACACCGGAATCCTCAAGCCCGACGCGCGCGCCTACGCGCTTGCAGTCGACGGACTGGGCGTGGCGGCCGGGCGCATCCTGTTCGTCGACGACCAGTTCCGCAACATCGCCGGCGCGCACCGTGCCGGACTGCAGACCCAGTTCTTCGACCTGCGCGACGTGGACGGCAGCATCGCAGCCACCGCGGCACGGCTGCGCATTCCTTGGGAGGACCCCGCATGCCACGCATGAGTACGGACGAGCTGAAGGCCGCCAATGCGCGCTTCCTCTGGCACCCGATGGCGCATCCGCAGGGAATGCGCGAGCAGCCCCCTGACATCATCGCGCGCGGCGAAGGCAGCTGGATCTGGGACATCGACGGCCACCGGATGGTCGACGGTGTCGGCGGCCTGTGGAGCGCGAACCTGGGTTTCGGCCGACGCGAAATCCGCGATGCGATCGTCGCGCAGCTCGACGAGCTCGCCTTCTACAACACCTTCCGCGGCACGACGCACCCGCGCGCCATCGAGCTGTCGACCCGGCTGGTCCGGCTGATGGAGCCCGACGGCGTGGCCGCGGTGCTGTTCGGCAACGGTGGCTCCGACTCGGTCGAGGGCGCGCTGAAGATTGCGCGCCAGTACTGGAAGCTCAAGGGGCAGTCCGACCGCACGAAGTTCATCAGCCTGCGCCAGGGCTACCACGGCGTGCACTTCGGCGGAATGAGCGTCAACGGCAACACCAACTTCCGGCGCGCCTACGAGCCGCTGCTGCCCGGTTGCTTCCACGTCGACACGCCCTGGCTGTACCGCAACCCCTACACCGACGACCCCGAGCGCCTGGGCCGGATCTGCGCGGAACTGCTCGACCGCGAGATCACGTTCCAGGGCCCCGATACGGTGGCCGCCTTCATCGCCGAGCCCGTGCAGGGCGCCGGCGGCGTGATCGTGCCGCCGGCCAACTACTGGCCGCTGGTGCGCGAGGTCTGCGACAGGCACGGCGTATTGCTGATCGCCGACGAGGTGGTGACCGGCTTCGGCCGCACCGGCAACTGGTTCGGCACGCGACTGTGGGGCGTGCAGGCAGACCTCTGGTGCCTGGCCAAGGGACTGTCCTCCGGCTACCTGCCGCTGGGGGCAACCGCGATGCACGCGAAAGTGGCAGACGTGTTCCTCGGCAGCGAAGCGTCGGCCGGCTCGGTGGCGCACGGCTACACCTACAGCGGCCATCCGGCAGCGGCTGCGGCGGCACTCGCGACGCTCGATATCCTGGAATCGGAAGACGTGGTCGGCAACGCCGCGCGTCAGGGCGAGCACCTGATGCAGCGGCTGCGCGCGCTGGCGTCGCGTTCGGGCCTGATCGGCGACGTGCGCGGCATCGGCCTGATGGTGTGCCTGGAGCTGGTTGCCGACCAGGCAACGAAAAAGCCGCTGCCGCGCGGTGCGAAGGAGATCAACCAGGTCGCGCGCAGCGCGTACCGGCGCGGGGCGATGGTGCGCACCTCGGGCCCGAACATCATCCTGTCGCCGGCGCTGACCATCGACCGCGCGGAGATCGATCACCTGTGCGACGCGCTCGAAGGCGCTTTCGCCGAGGTCGAAGGGCGCTGAGCCGCACGGGGCCGAGCATGAAACCGAACATCCTGATCGTCGGCACGGCCGACACGAAGGCCGACGAACTGCTGTTCATGAAGCGCTGCATCGAGGAGGGCGGCGGCGTCGCCTCGGTCATGGACGTCGGCATCCTCGGCAGTCCGCGCTTCGCGCCCGAGCACACGAACACCGAGGTGGCCGCCGCAGCCGGCACCTCGCTCGAGGCGATCGCGGCGCTCGGCGACGAGAACGCTGCGATGACGAAAATGGCCGAAGGCGCGGTGGCATTGGCGCTGCGCCTGTACGGCGAGGGCCGCGTACACGGGCTGCTCGCGCTCGGCGGCACGATGGGCACCGACCTGGCACTCGACGTCACCGCCGCGTTGCCGCTGGGCATGCCGAAGTTCCTCGTCTCCACGGTCGCCTACTCGCACCTGATTCCGCCCGACCGGCTGGCACCGGACCTGATGATGATCCTGTGGGCGGGCGGGCTGTACGGCCTGAACCCGATCTGCCGCTCGATCCTGACGCAGGCGGCCGGCGCGGTGCTGGGCGCGAGCCGAGTCGCCAGGCCGCTGCCGCAGGAAGCGCCGCTGGTGGCGATCAGCTCGCTGGGCAGCAGCGCGCTGACCTACATGCTCACGCTCAAGCCGGCGCTCGAGCAGCGCGGCTACGAAGTCGCCGTCTTCCATTGCACCGGCATGGGCGGGCGTGCGATCGAATCGCTGGCTTCGCAGCGGCGCATTGCGGCCGTGCTCGACCTTTGCCTGCAGGAGGTGGGCAACGAGGTGCACGGGTCGGTCGTCACCTCGGGGGCGCACCGGCTCGAGACCGCCGGTGCGATGGGCATCGCACAGATCGTCGCGCCCGGCGCGCTGGACATGATCGACATGCAGGCGTGGAAGCCGCTGCGCGCCTGTTTCGAGCACCGGCCTTACCACGCGCACAACCGGCTGATCGCGTCGGTGCTGATGACGCCGCAGGAGCGGTGCCACGCGGCGCGCGTGGTCGGCGAAAAGCTCCGCGGTGCGAAGGGGCCGACGGCTTTCGTGCTGCCGCGTGGCGGCATCGAGGGCTGGGACCGGCCGGGCGAGCCGCTGCACGACGCCGAGGGCTTGTCCGCGTTCAACGCCGCCATTCGCGACGCGGTGCGACCGCCGGTGGAGTTCATCGAGATCGACGCGCACATCAACGATCCCGCGTTCTGCGACACCGTGCTTCGACTCTTCGATCGCTGGGTGGCGTCAGGCCGCATTCCGCCCGGCCGGAGCGGCGTGTGAACGGCCGCGCCGTCGACTGCAGTTTCGTCGCGCCGAGCCCGAACTGCTGGGAGGCTTCAGGGCGCCGCCGTCATAGTCCTGCGGTTACGGAGCTCTCCCGCGACTTCGAGCCTGCTGCTCGGCATTCGTCGACGCACGCGAGCCCTTCAGGTGCAGTTCCACCTTGTCGGCCCGGTCGCCGACGGCCTGCACCGCTTCCTTGATCTGCTCGGGCGTCGTGTCGAGCCTGCTGGCCCATGCGTGCAGTTCGTCGTCCTTCCGGACGTCGATCCGCGTGCGCGCGGCGCCATCGCTGCCGGCGCCGTCCCCGGCGCTGTTCTCGCCGGCATCGTCGGAGGTGCCGTTCCCCGCGTACTCGCGCCGCTTGCCCTCCTCGGCGGCCTTCTTCAGGTCGTCGTCCGACAGCATGCGCACGTCCGGGTCGGCCGTGCCCGGGTCGCCCGATGCGAACTTCAGCCCTTCCATGTAGGGCGTGGGCTTGCCGCGCCGATAGTCGGCGAACTCCTTCGCGTAGTAGTCGCGCGCCTGCCGTACGCTTTTCGCGTCGGTGACGATGTCGTGCATCAGGTTCAGCGCGAGGAAGTTGGCTTGCTCGTCATGGCAGCGTGCCGAGACTTCGCCTACCGTGCGCTCGACGATCACGCTGCCGTCGAACTCGGCGAGTGCGGTGACCTTCCCGGTCGGCACCCGGTAGTCGATGAACGATTCGACCGAATCGTGGTGCGGGGCCGGGAAGTTGTGCTCGTAGAACGACTTCGTGGCAACGATGCGCTTCCAGGGGCCGGGCCGATGCCAGACGAGCTGGGTAGGTGTGGCCTCGTCGGGCTCGCCGTACTGGTCGATGACGAGTTGTGCGGCCTCGCGCGATTGCTCGGGCCAGGCCTCGATGATTCCGGATTTCCGCTGGGTGTTCATCGGCGGTGCTCCTTCGCGGTGGCAGGGCATGGGGAGCGGCATCTACCCGCTCCACTGCCATTGCCGGCGAACGGCGTTCCCGCCTGCCGGTGGCGTCCTATTCGCCGCCGAGTGCGGCTCCGAGATACAGCAGCAGCGCCGACGCCAGTGCGCCGCCATAGTTCAGCACCATCGGCACCCATTCGCCCCAGGCGAAGCCCGCGTACAGCGGCGTGGCCGCGATCGTGATCGGCGCCACCAGCAGTGCGACGAAGACGCCCCAGAGCCCGGCCGCCTCGGCGATGATGCCCAGGCTCAGCAGGAACCCCCACAGTCCGCCGACCACGAGCACGCCGACGGCCGCGAGCCGGCTGAGCGCGCTCAGCTTGCGCAGGCGCGGCGGAGCCGGAAGGCGGCTTCCGAGTTGCACTCCCATGCTGGTCTCCAGTGGGCTCTATGCGGCCCGTTCTGCGTTGTGTTCCGGAATTGTAGGAAGGACGGCGCGACGAGCACGTCGCGGCGCCTGTCGGAAATGCCAGACTATCAGGCGGCAAGAATTTCGGCGCCGAAAAAGCCGGCATACTTCCTCTCATGATCGATCCCGTTCGCCGCATCGACTTCGGCCGCGTCTGCGTCTTCTTCGGCGAGAAGTCGGGCAAGTATCCCGATGGCAACCAGGTGGTCGTACGCGGCACCGACGCTCGCGCGGCCTTCGACACGCCGCTGGTCTCCAACCGCATCGGCCCGGAACTGGACGATGCCGATCTGGTGGTGCTGGGCCACGTACACGAAGACCACATGGCCGGGTTGCACCGCCTGCCGAAGGCGTCGGTGTACGCGCACGAGCGCGACGTCGACGCTGCGCGCAGTTGGGAGGGCCTGGTGCGCCACTATGGCCTGTCGGCGCAGGCGATCGAGCCGATGCTGGCCAAGATCCGGCGTGAATTCTCGTACGTGCCGCGCCCCGACGCGGTCGGCTATGCCGATGGCGCGCACTGGGACCTGGGCGGCTGCGGCGTGCGCGCGATCCACATGCCCGGCCACACGGCGGGCCACTGCGTGCTGCTGGTCGAGCCCGAAGGTGTGGCCTTCATCGGCGACATCGACCTGACCGGCTTCGGGCCGTACTACGGCGACGCGTCGTCGAGCCTGGCGGAATTCCGTCGCTCGCTGGCGCGGCTTCCCGAGCTGCCGGCGAAGGTGTGGGTCACGTCGCATCATCGCGGCGTGTACACCGAGCGCGCGGCCTTCCTCGCTGCCCTGTCGGCTTTCGCAGCGAAGATCGACGAGCGCAGCGAGCGGCTGCTCGCGCTGCTCAGGGCGTCGCCGAAGACCCTCGAGCAGCTGGTCGACATCCGTTTGCTGTACCCGCCGGACTACGACGAAATCTGGGTGCTCGACGCTGAGCGGCGCACGATCGCGCAGCACCTCGACGAGCTGGTCGTGCAGGGGCGTGCGAGGGTGGATGCCGACGGGCGCTATGCCGCGGCCTGAGAATCCGTGAACGGGTTCGCAATGTCCGCTGGTGGCGCAACCTTGGTGCGCGCCGATCGATCGATGGAGCCGATGCGCATGCGTTTCATGTCAGATGCCGTCCGGGCCGTGCCGGTGCTGCTGGCCTGCACGATGGCAGTGCCCGCGTTCGCGTGGAGCAACCACACGCTGAGCACCTGGCAGGCGCTGAAGGACGTGCCAGGCTTCGCGCAGCGCGAGCCGGTGAAGGCCGAAACCCTCGAAGCGTTCCTCGCGGCCGAGGCGGTGCGGCTCGAAGCGGTGCTCGACGAGCAGGAACGCTGGGCGCGCGAGCACGTACCGACGTACCCGCCGCGTCCCGATGCGCTGCGCTTCGTCGCTGCCGGCGCCGCTACGCCGGCCGAATTGCGCCGACGTTTCCTCGCGGCGATCCGGATTGCACCGGACGTGCCGCTCGCGCTGTTCGTGCAGCGCGTGCCGGGGCAAGCCCCCGGCGGCAGCGGGGCTGCGCTCGCGGGCAGCCAGGTGAGCACGCTCGCCGACGACGAGGTGGTCGGCGAGACCCGGTACTTCGCGCTGAGCGAGGGCGAGTCGGTATCGCCGCTCGCGGTCGTCGCGACCGCGTCCGACGAACCCGACTACGGGCTGGACATCGGGGTGTGGGAAGACAACGACACCGCGCACGGCCGCGCGTACGGCCTGGGCAAGCAGCCGTTCGGCAACCCGGCGCTCAGCTTCGGCACGCAGGCGCCCTTCCACATGGGCTTCTACAACGAGTCGGCGATCGTCTACGCGGCCGCCGGCTTCCTGAAGCGCACCTACCCCGAGTACCGCATCCACCTGTACAGGACGCTCGCGCTGCACGCGTTGCGCACCGGTCACGACTACTGGGGCTGGCGCTTCGCGGGCTGGGCGCTGCACTACATCCAGGACCTGGCGCAGCCGTATCACGCGCGTGTGCTGCCCGGTGTGAGCACGCTGCGAATGCTGTGGATCAACGCTCTCGACCTCATGGGACGACCGGACGCAAAGAATCGCGCAATCACGCTGGTGTCGAACCGGCACCTGGCGCTGGAGAACTTCCAGCGCACTGCGCTCCTCGCCGAGTATCGGGAGCCGGCAGGCGCGGGGCCGCTGCTGCGCGCGCTGGCAGGCGGCGCCGCGCAAGCCGCCCAGCCGACGTTCGGCGATGACAGTCCGCGCGTCGTGGTGGCGCGTCATTCGGCCGACGCGGCCGACGCGGTCGATCGCGCGGTGACGCGGGCGCTGCCGGCAAAGTACGTCGACGACCCGGGCTTCGAGTTCGGCGTCGACGCGCGTGGCATCGACCTGTACGCGCAACTGGGCACATCGGCGCCGGCCGCGCGCGACGCGATGACCGCAGTGGTGGCACCACTGATGAGCGAGTTCGGCCTGCACACGCGGTCGTTCGTGCGCGCGTTGACGGCCTCCGGCCGGTAGCCCCCCGCGAAGTGCCTGTCGGCGCGCGCGGCGGAGCGCGCGCCGAATCCGGGCGCGACGCCCGGCGCAGGGGTCACGCGTGCGTCGGATGCACGTGCGACAGCGGCAGTTCGGTGGTCCGCTTGATCTCCTGCAGCACGACGCTCGACTCCACGCCGCGCACGCCGGGCAGGCGCATCAGCCCGTGCATCATGAACTGCGCGAACGATTCGAGGTCTGCCGCGACGATCCGCAGCTGGTAGTCGTACGGGCCGGTCACCGAGTAACACTCGAGCACCTCGGGCATCAGGCGCACGGCACGGTCGAACGCGTCGTTCTGCGATTCGCCGTGACGCTCGAGCGTCACGCGCGTGAAGGCGGTCACGGTCAGCCCCACCCGGCCAGCGCGCAGCAGGGTTACGCAGCGGTCGATCAGTCCGGCGTCTTCGAGCCGCTGCACGCGCCGGCTGACCTGCGAGGCGGACAAATGCACGCGCTCGCCGAGGGCCTGGTTGGTGGCGCGCCCGTCGTTCTGGAGCACTTCGAGCAGTTGGATGTCGATGCGGTCGAGGTCGAGCACGAGGCTTGCTCCTTGCGCGGGTTAGATGCACAAACCGTGCGTGATTGATCGATTCTACCCCCCAGTTCGCGCGAATCGTGCGGGCGAATGCGCCTAGCATTGCAGGGATCGGCTTCCACGCCGCGGCTCGCGGCCGCGTATGCCCGCCATGAACGCGCCCGATCGCTTCCTCGTACCTCCCGCGCCCCTGCGCACCGGCTACCGGCTCGACGACAGCCTGGACGCCACGGCGGGCCCGATCTTCCTCACCGGCACGCAGGCACTGGTGCGCCTGCCGTTGATGCAGCGTGCGCTCGACGCTGAGCGCGCGCTGGACACCGCCGGCTTCGTCAGCGGCTATCGCGGCTCGCCGCTGGGCGCCTACGATCAGCAGCTATGGCGCGCCCGCGCGCGGCTGCAGGCCGCGAACGTGCGCTTCCTGCCCGCAGTCAACGAGGAGCTCGGCGCCACCGCGGTGCTCGGCTCGCAACAAGTGGAGAGCGATCCGCAGCGCAGCGTCGCGGCGGTGTTCGGGCTGTGGTACGGCAAGGGGCCGGGTGTCGACCGCGCCGCCGACGCGCTCAAGCACGGTCACGCGCGCGGAGCGTCGCCCAACGGCGGCGTGCTGGTGGTGGCCGGCGACGACCACGGTTGCGTGTCCTCGTCGATGGGACACCAGAGCGACTTCACGATGATGTCGTGGCGCATGCCGGTACTCAGCCCGGCGAGCGTGGCGGAACTGATCGAGTTCGGTCTGTACGGCTGGGCGCTGTCGCGCTACTCGGGCGCCTGGGTCGGCATGAAGGCGATCTCCGAAGTGGTCGAGAGCGCCGCAACGGTGGACCTCGATGCGCTGCGCACGCGCTTCGACGACGAGGCGATGCGTCGCGCGCACGACCTGCACTACCGCCCGGGCGACACCCCGAGCGCGGAAATCGAAGCGCGCATGGCGGCGCGCCTGGAACTGGTGCACTCGTTCGCGCAGCGCTACACGATCGATCGCCTGGTGCGCGCGCCGCGCGACGCGCAGCTGGGCATCGTCACGTGCGGCAAGGCGCATCTCGACCTGCTCGAGGCGCTGCGCCGCATCGGCATCGGCCTGGACGATCTCGCGGCTGCCGGCGTGCGCATCTACAAGGTGGGGCTCGCGTACCCGATCGAACCCACGCGCATGCTCGAGTTTGCGCGCGGCCTCGACGAGGTGCTGGTGGTCGAGGAGAAGGGCGCGGTGGTCGAGCAGCAGATGAAGGCGCTGATGTACAACGCGCCTGCCGGTTCGCGACCGCGCGTCATCGGCAAGACCGGGCGCGACGGCGCGCCGCTGCTTCCCGAGGTGAACGAGCTGCGACCGTCGCGCGTGCTGCCGGTGCTGGCCGAGTGGCTGGCGCGCCACCGCCCGGCGCTCGACCGGCGCGAGCGCGTGGGCGAGTTCGTGCGTCCGCCGCTGCCGTCGAATGCGGCCGACCGCGTGCGACGCGTGCCGTACTTCTGTTCGGGCTGCCCTCACAACACCTCCACGCGCGTGCCCGAGGGATCGCGCGCGCAGTCGGGGATCGGCTGCCACGCGATGGCGATGTGGATGGACCGCGACACCGGCGGACTGATCCAGATGGGCGGTGAAGGCGTGGACTGGATCACCCACTCGCAGTTCACGCGTGCGCCGCACGTGTTCCAGAACCTCGGCGACGGCACCTATTTCCACTCCGGCTCGCTGGCGATCAGGCAGGCGATCGCCGCCGGAGCGACGATGACCTACAAGATCCTCGTCAACGACGCGGTGGCGATGACCGGCGGGCAGCCGGCCGATGGCGTGGTCACCGCCGAGTCGGTCGCGCGCCAGGTGCACGCCGAGGGCGTGCAGCGCATCGCGGTGGTATCCGACGAGCCGGGCAAGTATGCGCAGCGCAAGGCGCTGTTCCCGCCCGGCACGAGCTTCCACGATCGCGCCGACCTCGACGTGGTGCAGCGCGCGCTGCGCGAAACCCCGGGCGTGACGGCGCTGGTCTACGACCAGGTGTGCGCGGCCGAGAAGCGGCGCCGGCGCAAGCGCAACCGCTTTCCGGATCCGCCACAGCGGCTGTTCATCAACCAGGCGGTGTGCGACGGCTGCGGCGATTGCGGTGCGAAGTCGAACTGCCTGTCGGTGGTGCCGCTCGAGACGCCGCTCGGGCGCAAGCGCCGCATCGACCAGTCGTCGTGCAACAAGGACTATCGCTGCGCCGACGGCTTCTGCCCGAGCTTCGTGTCGGTGACGGGCGGCGCGCTGCGCCGTCCCGCGGCTGCGCTCGACCCCGAGCGCCTCGCGCACGCGCTCGAGTCGGTGCCCGAGGTGGAGCCGGCGAACTGGAGCGGTCCGTACGACCTGCTGGTGACCGGCGTGGGCGGTACCGGCGTGGTCACCGTGGGCGCGGTGATCGCGATGGCCGCGCACCTGGAAGGCAAGCACGCTTCGGTGCTCGATTTCATGGGCTTTGCGCAGAAGGGCGGCAGCGTGCTGTCGCACGTGCGGCTGGCGGCGAGCGCCGACGCGCTGAACCAGGCGCGCATCGACACGCAGCAGGCCGACGCGGTGCTGGCCTGCGACGCAGTCGTGGCCGCAAGCGACGACGCACTGCAGACGGTGAGCCACGGCCGCACGCGCATCGTGGCCAACCGGCACGTACTGCCGGTGGCGGCACAGGTGACCGACCCCGATGCGCCGCTGCCGGTGCCGGCGCTGCTGGAGAAGCTCGCCGCCGCCGCGGGCGAGGAGCGCCTCTCGGTGTGCGACGCGCACGAGATCGCCGAGCGCGCGCTCGGCGACACGATGGGCACCAACATCGTGATGCTGGGCTACGCATGGCAGCAGGGCGTGGTGCCGCTGTCGCGCGCGGCGATCGAGCACGCGCTGGAGCTGAACGGGGTGGCGGTCGAGGCCAATCGGCTCGCGTTTCGCATCGGGCGGTTGGCTGCGCACGATGCGCGGGCGCTCGACGGCGTGCTCGGAGGGGCGGCCGACGAGGTGGCCGATGGCGACGAGACGCTGCCCGAACTGGTGCGACGCCTGTGTGCCGAACTGCTCGACTACCAGGGCGCAGCGCATGCGGAGCGGCTGCGTCGTATCGTCGACGAGGTGGCCGCCGCCGAGCGTGCGTTGCGTCCGGCCGGTGCGCCGCTGAGCCTGGCCGCCGCGGTGGCGCGCAACTACGCGAAACTGCTGATGTACAAGGACGAATACGAGGTGGCGCGCCTGTATTCGTCACCGCGGTTCCGCCGCGAGCTCGAAGCGCAGTTCGAAGGCGACTACACGCTGAAAGTGCTGCTCGCGCCGCCGCTGCTGGCACGACGTGGGCCCGACGGGCTGCCGCGCAAGATGCGCTTCGGGCGCTGGGTCTTTCCGGTGCTGCGCGCGCTCTCGGCGGTGCGGCGCGTGCGCGGCACGGTGTTCGATCCGTTCGGCTACACGCTCGAGCGTCGCATCGAGCGGGCGCTTCCGGCCGACTACGCGGCAACGATCGAGGCGATGTTGCCGGGCCTGGATGCCGGCCGGCTCGAGCAGGCCGAGCAGCTCGCCGGCTTGCCGGCATCGATCCGCGGCTTCGGGCACGTGAAGCTGCGCAACCTGGTCGAGGCCAAGCGGCGCGAGGCGGTGCTGGCGGAGCGGCTCGGGCTGGTACCGGTCGTTTCGGAGGTGGTGCGCAAGGCGCTCGAGCTGGCGCACGACCAGCCTGCGCCGTCGTCGCAAACGATGGGATACTCGGTGAAGCGCTGAACCAATCGCCCCGCCGGCGCGAACCGGCATCGCACCGGAGGCCTCGCAATGACCGACACCTTGGTGAAGCTCGCGCTGGGCGTGATGGGCCGCCTGCGTCCGCGTCCGGCCACGGGTGACGCGGCCACGACCATCACGTTGCCGCCACCCGAGCGCCACGGCGGCATGCCGCTGGTGGAGGCGCTCGCGACGCGCCGCTCGTCGCGCAAGTTCGCGCGCGATCCGCTGCCTCTGCCGCTGTTGTCGAACCTGCTGTGGGCCGCCTGGGGCGCGAACCGCCCCGACGGCGGGCGCACCGCACCGTCGGTGCTGAACGCCCAGGAGATGGACCTGTACGCGGCGTTGCCGGAGGGCGCCTATCGCTACGACGCGGCAGCGCACGCGCTGCACCTGGCGGCTGCGGCCGACATCCGCCGCGTGACCGGCTACCAGGATTTCGTCGACGAGGCGCCGCTCGACCTGGTGTACGTGGCCGACCACCGGCGCATGGCGCTGGTGCCGGTGGCCCAGCGCGAGAGCTTCGCTTCGGTTGCGGCCGGCGCGATTTCGCAGAACGTGTACCTGTTCGCCGCGAGCAATGGCCTTGCGACGGTGATCCGGGCGTGGATCGATCGGGATGCGATCGCCGAGGCGCTCGGCCTGGCGCACGACCAGCAGGTGCTGCTGTCGCAAACGGTGGGTTATCCGGCGAAGGCCTGAGGCCACCGGGGCGCGGCACGCGGGTAGACTGCCGGCTCATGCCCGACCGAAAACACGCCCTCCCTACCCGCATCGCAGAAACCGGCCGCAAGCTCGCTGTGCCGGTGAGCACCGCCAACCTGCCGGTGCATCGCGCCTCGACGGTGCTGTTCGATTCGCTGGCGCAGGCCGAGAGCGCCGGCCACGCGGTGGGCCTCGGCCAACGCCACGCCACCACCTATGGCACCGTCGGCACGCCGACCACGATGGCGCTGATGGACGCGCTGGCGGAGATCGAAGGCGGTGGCCACGCGGTGCGCGCGGCGCTGATGCCTTCGGGGCTGGCCGCGATCACCACCGCGCTGCTGGCGGTGCTCGCGCCGGGCGACCACCTGCTGATGACGGATTCCGCCTACGGGCCGACGCGCACGTTCTGCGACGGCCTGCTGGCGCGCCTGGGCGTGCAAACGACCTACTACGATCCGACCATCGGCGCCGACATCGCCACGCTGCTGCGGCCCGAGACGAAGCTGATCTGGCTCGAGAGCCCGGGCAGCTACACCTTCGAGGTGCAGGACGTGCCGGCGATCTGCGCGCTGGCGCGTGCACGCGGCATTCTCACGATGATCGACAACACCTGGGCGTCGCCGGTGTTCGCGCGGCCGTTCGACTGGGGCGTCGACGTGTCGGTGCTGGCGCTGACCAAGTACTGGGCCGGCCACGCCGACGTGTTGATGGGCGCGCTGGTGGTGAGCGAGGCGGTGTGGCCGCGCATCTGGAACGCGGTGCGCCAGCTTGGCCAGTGCGTGGGCGGCGACGACGCGTACCTGGTGCTGCGCGGCCTGCGCACCGCCGAAGTGCGGATGCGCCGACACGAGGAGAACGCGCTGGCCGTCGCGCACTGGCTGCAGCGCCGCGAGGAAGTCGAAACGGTGCTTCATCCGGCTCTGCCCTCGCACCCGCAGCACGCGCTGTGGCGGCGTGACTTCTCGGGCGCGAGCGGGCTGTTCGCGTTCTCGCTCGACCCGGAGTCGTTCGGCCCCGCGAACGCGCGCGCGGCGATCGCCGCACTGTGCGAGCGGCGGCGGCACTTCGGCATCGGCTATTCGTGGGGCGGCTTCGAGAGCCTGATCATGCCGGCGCGCATCGAGCATCTGCGCAGCGCGCGGCCCTGGACCGGCGGGCCGCTCGTGCGGCTGCACGTCGGCCTGGCGAGCGTGGACGACCTGATCGCCGACCTGCAGGACGGCTTCGAGGCGATGGAGCACGCACGCGAGAGCTGAGCGCAGCGGCGCCGTGCGGGATACGATTGCCGTCAGGATGCGGCGCGCGCGCGCCTGCTCCGATGTTTTCCGGGTGCCATCGCCAATCGTCCAGCAGGATCGCCCAATGCCTACCCGTCCGAATCCGTATCGCCAGGACCTCGACCGCAACGCCGCCAACCACGTGCCGCTGACGCCGATCGGCCTGGTGCAGTGGGCGGCCGACGTGTTCCCCGAGCACTGCGCGGTGATCCACGGCTCGTTGCGCTACAGCTGGGCCGGGATGATGGAGCGCGCACGCCGGCTCGCCTCGGTGCTGGCCGCGCGCGACATCGGCGACGGCGACACGGTGTCGGTGGTGCTGCCGAACATTCCGCCGATGCTCGACGCTCACTTCGGCGTGCCGATGACCGGTGCGGTGCTCAACACCATCAACACGCGGCTCGACGCGGCGACCATCGCGTTCCAGTTGCGCCATTCCGGCGCGAAGGTGCTGCTGGTCGATCGCGAGTTCTCGCCGGTGGTGGCGCGCGCGCTCGCGCTGGTCGAAGCCGACGGGCATGCCGCACCGTTCGTGGTCGACGTCGACGATCCGGTCTACGACGGGCCGGGCGATCGCATCGGCTCGGTGGAGTACGAGGCGTGGATCGCCGGAGGCGACCCGGCACACCCGATCGGCGTGCCGGACGACGAGTGGGACGCGATCGGCCTGAACTACACGTCGGGCACCACCGGTGATCCGAAGGGGGTGGTGGTACACCATCGGGGCGCCTACCTGAACGCGCTCGGCAACGTGCTCGCGTGGAGCCTGCCGCGCCACCCGGTGTACCTGTGGACACTGCCGCTGTTCCACTGCAATGGCTGGTGCTTCCCGTGGACGCTGCCGGCGGTGGCCGGCACCAACGTGTGCCTGCGGCGGATCGACGCCGCGTTGATCCTCGGATTGATCCGCGAGCACCGCGTCACGCACTACTGCGGCGCACCGATCGTGCATGCCACGCTGATCAACGCGCCTGCCGAAATGAAGGCCGGCATCGACTGGGCCGTCAAGGCGATGGTGGCCGGCGCCGCGCCGCCGGCGTCGATGATCGAGGGCATGGAGCGCATGGGCTGGGAGGTCACGCACGTGTACGGGCTCACCGAGGTGTACGGGCCGGCCTCGGTGTGCGTGAAACGCGACGAGTGGGACGCACTCGACCTGGCCGGTCGCGTGGAGAAGAACGCCCGGCAGGGCGTGCGCTACCAGGTGCAGGAGGGACTCACGGTGGTCGACCCGGACACGATGCGGGAGGTGCCGCGCGATGGCGAAACCATGGGCGAGGTGGTGTTTCGCGGCAACATCGTGATGAAGGGCTACCTGAAGAACCCGAAGGCGAGCGCCGAGGCGTTCCGCGGCGGCTGGTTCCACACCGGTGACCTCGGCGTGTTGCAGC
This sequence comes from uncultured Limnobacter sp., assembly GCA_964494665.1. Taxonomy (GTDB): domain Bacteria; phylum Pseudomonadota; class Gammaproteobacteria; order Burkholderiales; family Burkholderiaceae_E; genus Zeimonas. Next base: position 3,509 of record CAZBTE010000005.1, on the reverse strand, counting down.
CCGACGGCTACGTGAAGCTGAAGGACCGTGCCAAGGACATCATCATCTCGGGCGGCGAGAACATCAGCTCGCTCGAAGTCGAAGACGTGCTGTACCGGCACCCGGCAGTGCTCGCCTGCGCGGTGGTTGCGCGCCCGGACCCGAAGTGGGGCGAGACGCCGCTCGCGTTCGTCGAGCTGAAGGCCGGGCGCGAGCCGGCGTCGCCCGAAGCGGCCAGGGCGCTCGCCGACGAGCTGATCGCGCACTGTCGCACCCACCTGGCGCACTTCAAGTGTCCGCGCGAAGTGCGCTTCGGGGTGGTGCCCAAGACGTCCACCGGCAAGATCCAGAAGCACGTGCTGCGCGAGCAGGCGAAGTCGGCGTCGGCGATCGAAGGTTCCTGAACCCGGCGGCTCATGCGCCCGGGCCGGGCGCTCCGTCAGGCCAGCAGCGCGCTGGGCGCCGGCTCGGGCATCCAGGCGGCCCCGCGTCGCGCGAGCGCGCCTCGCAGCGCCCGCGCCGGCGTTGCGCGCGCATCCGGAGGTGCGATGCGCCAGCGTGCTTCGGGCGCCGCCAGCTCGAAGGTGCTCGCTTGTTCGGCTTCGATGACGGCACGCCCGTCGCGGCGCAGCCGCCACGACTGTCCCGGACCGAGGAACACGTCGTCGGGCAGGCCCTGCTCGGTCAGCCACACGCGCCCGCAGCGTACACGCAGGGTAACGCCGCGCGCGGCGTCGAGCCGCATCGTGCTCCCGCGCGGCAAGCTCAGCGAGAGGGTGGACAGCGAGACTTCCATGATCGACTCCCTGCGCATCGTCGGCGCGATGTTGCCGACGCAGAGACATGATCGGCGCGCGCGTGCCCGGGAACAAGCGAGTTCGAGACCCCTGAGACATCAGGAAAACTGAACGCTCGTCTATACTCGACGCATGAAGCTTCCACCATTGAACGCGGTGCGCGCCTTCGACGCCGCCGCGCGCCACCTGAACCTGCGCCACGCCGCCGGCGATCTCTTCGTGACGCCCGGCGCGATCAGCCAGCAGGTCCGCCAGTTGGAGGAGTGGCTCGGCGTGCGCCTGTTCGATCGTCGCGCGCGCGGCGTCGAGCTCACTGCGGCCGGCGCGCAGTTCCACGCGGTGGTGGCGCGCGCACTGCGGCAGATCGGACAGGCCGCCGAGCGCCTGCGTCCTGACCGCAATACGGTGACGGTGAGCGTGCTGCCCACGCTGGGCGCACGCTGGCTGATGCCGCGGCTCGACATCTTCACGCGCGCTCATCCGCAGGTGCAGGTGCGCGTCGATGCCACGCTCGAGCTGGCCGACTTCGACAGCGACGGCGTCGACCTGGCACTGCGCCACACCCGCACGGTACCGCGCGACCTGACGTCGATCGAGATCTGCGAGGAGCGGATGTTCCCGGTGTGCTCGGCCGCCTACCTGGCCGCGCACCTGCGGCGCGGGCGCCTGACGCCCGACGTGCGGCTGCTGCACGAGGTGTGGGCGCGCGGGCCCAACGACTACTGGATGCGCTGGCTCGGCGAGCAGGGCTACGACGACATCGACCCGGCGCGCGGCCTGTACTTCAGCCACGAGATGCTCGCGGCCGACGCTGCGGCGCGCGGGCAGGGTGTCGCGCTAGTCAGCCACCTGGTTGCGGCCGACCTGGTGCAGCGTGGCGAACTGGTGCTCGCCGCGTACGCTCCGCTCGTCACCGGAAACCGCTATCTGCTGTTGTCGCCGCCGGGCACGCTGCGCGAGCCGGTGCGGCTGTTCCGCGACTGGCTGGCCGACGCCTTCGCCGAGGCGGCGGCGGCGGCGGCGACCACGCTGCAGCCGCCTGCGCCCAAGCGCCCGAAGGCCGGTCGCACGCGCGTCAGTCGATCAGCCGCCAGCCCTGCGGCGTCATCAGTTCGGCGCCGAGCGCGGACCGCGGACCGGACACGATGACGATGCGCGGGTCGCCGAGCAAGGCGGCCGGCAGCGGCGGCGCGGCGGGTGCGCACAGGCGCAGCGCGGCCAGCGTGACGCCCGAGGGTGCGAGTACATCGAGCGGATGCCGTTCGGGTTCGGCGCCGCCCGCCCATTCGATCAGCGTCGGCAGCAGCCGCCCGTCGTCGGACCAGCGCTGCGCCGCGGCCTGCTCGTCGCCCGGCATCGCGATACGCCACGACAGCGCGCCGCGCGTCATCGCCACGATCGGGCCGGGGTCGTAGCCCAGCGCGCGAATTCGCCCTTCGTCGAGCTTCGCCACGCGGCACACGAAATGCACCAGCCGCGGCCGCTCGGCCACGCGCCGGCGCAGCGCCGGGTCGTCCAGCCCGAACGGGCGCGGCTGCTGCGGCGCCGGCGCATCGGGATCGGGCGCGATCAGCTCCAGGTAGGTGCGGGCGTCCAGCCTCAGCAGCCGGTTGTGCGTGCCCCAGCCGGGGTGGCGGCCACCGGGCGCCGACGGCACGCCGGCAAGCGCACGCAGCCATGCGTCGCCCTGGACCAGCGTCGCGCAGGCCACCACCAGGTGGTCGAGCTCGACTTCGGCGCGTATCCGCAGCGGCATGGGTGGCGACACCGGGGGCGACATGGATGGCAATCGAGGCAGCGCGAGGGACGCGCGGCCCCCCAAGTACAATCCGGGGCCATGTTAACGGAACACAAGCGGCGGCTGGGCGGGCTCCTGCGCGCGGCGGCCGAGCAACTGATCGCCGCGTCGGGCACGCAGGCGGCGCTGCCCGAGGTCGAGCTGGAGCGCCCGCGGCAGGCCGGACACGGCGACCTGGCCTCCAATCTCGCGATGCAGCTGGCGCGGCCGCTGAAGTCTTCGCCGCGTCGCATCGCCGAGCAGCTGAAGGAAACGGTCGAGGCGCTCGATCGCGCGTCGGGCGCCGGGCCGCTGATCGAATCGCTCGAGATCGCCGGGCCGGGCTTCATCAACCTGCGCCTGCGCGCCGATGCGCGGCGTGCAGTGGTTGGCCGCGTGCTGCGTGACGGTACGGCGTTCGGTCGCGGCGAGCGTGGCGCACAGCGGCAGGTGATGGTCGAGTTCGTGTCGGCCAACCCGACCGGCCCGCTGCACGTGGGCCACGGACGGCAGGGTGCGCTGGGCGATGCGCTGGCGGCGCTGCTCGAAGCCGACGGCTGGCGCGTGACGCGCGAGTTCTACTACAACGATGCCGGCGTGCAGATCGACATGCTGGCGCGGTCGGTGCAGGCGCGCGCACGCGGCATCGCGCCCGGCGACGAACGCTTTCCGGCCGACGGCTATCGCGGCGAATACATCGGCGACATCGCCGCCGACTACCTCGCGCGCAAGACCGTCGCCGCCGAGCGCGTCGACGCGGTCACCGGCGCGGGCGACGCCGACGACCTCGACGCGATCCGCCGCTTCGCGGTGGCGTACCTGCGCCACGAGCAGGACATCGACCTGCGCGCCTTCGGCGTGCGCTTCGACAACTACTACCTCGAGTCGTCGCTCTACGCAGACGGGCGCGTGCAGGCGACCGTCGATGCACTGGTGCGCGCCGGCAAGACCAACGA
>CAZBTE010000004.1:0-25314 GCA_964494665.1 uncultured Limnobacter sp. | reverse complement strand
CGGCATCGGCGCGGCCGGCGTCGCGACCTGGGAGCGCTGCGCGCTCGGCCTGCCGTCGCTGGCCGTGGCCGTGGCCGCCAACCAGCGGGCGCTGCTGCGCGATGCTGCCTGCGCCGGACTGGTGCTCGGACCGGACGTCGACCCCGCCGACGGGCAGGCGCTCGCACTGCATCTGCGCGCGCTGCTCGGTAACGCGGCACTGCGCGCGCATTTGTCGCGGCAGGGACTCGAAGCCGTCGATGCCCGGGGCGCGGCGCGGGTCGCGCGGCAGATGCTGCGGCCCGAGGTGACGATCCGCCCGGCCACCGCTGCCGATGCCGATGACCTGCTGGCGTGGCGCAATGCGCCCGAGGTCCGGCGCTTCGCGCGCGACGATCGACCGATCGACCCTGACGAGCACCGGCGCTGGATGGCGGCGACGCTGGCGGCGCCCGACCGGCTTCTCCTGATCGGCCAGGCCGGCGGTGAGCCGGTCGGCGTGGTGCGCTACGACGTCGTTGGCGACAGCGCCGAAGTGTCGATCTACCTGGCACCCGGCCAGTCCGGCCGCGGCGTCGGCAGCGCGCTGCTGATCGCGGCCGAGCGCTGGCTGTCGGTCCGGCGCCCCGACATTGCGACCGTCGTCGCCGAAGTGCTGGCCGGCAACGTCGCGTCGCAGCGGTTGTTCGCCGGGTGCGGCTTCGAAAGGATGGCCTGCCGCTACCGCAAGAGGATTCGCCCATGAACGCACCGTCTTCGTGCGAGATCGCCGGCCGGCGCGTCGGAGTCGACGCCGCGCCCTTCGTCATCGCCGAGATGTCCGGCAACCACAATCAGTCGCTGGGGCGCGCGCTGGCAATCGTCGAAGCCGCGGCGAAGGCCGGCGCGCACGCGCTGAAGATCCAGACCTATACCGCCGACACGATGACGATCGACGTCGACGAGGCAGCGTTCCGGATCGCGGACGCGGACAGCCCGTGGCGGGGCAAGTCACTGCACCGCCTCTACGAGGAAGCCTATACGCCGTGGGAGTGGCACGCTGCGATCTTCGCGCGCGCGAAGGAGCTGGGGATGATCGCGTTCTCGACGCCGTTCGACGAGACCGCGGTCGATTTTCTCGAGTCGCTCGACGTGCCCTGCTACAAGATCGCGTCGTTCGAGAACACCGACATCCCGCTGGTGCGTCGCGTCGCCGCTACCGGCAAGCCGATGATCGTCTCCACCGGGATGGCCAGCGTCGCCGAGCTCGACGAGACGGTGCGCGCGGCGCGCGAGGCGGGCTGCCGCGACCTGGTACTGCTCAAGTGCACGAGCACCTATCCGGCTACGCCCGAATGCAGCAATGTGGCGACGATTCCGCACATGCGCGAGCTGTTCGGCTGCCAGGTGGGCCTGTCGGACCACACGATGGGCGTCGGCGCAGCAGTGGCGGCGGTGGCATTGGGCGCCACTGTCATCGAGAAGCACTTCACGCTGGCGCGCGCCGATGGCGGCGTCGACGCCAGCTTCTCGCTCGAGCCGCCCGAGATGGCGAGCCTGGTGACCGAGACCGCGCGTGCGTGGCAATCGCTTGGCCGCGTCGCCTATGGACCGCAATCGGAGCAGGAACGCAAGTCGATGGCGTACCGGCGTTCGCTGTACGTGGTGCGTGACCTGAAGGCGGGCGACGTGTTCACGCGCGAGAACGTGCGCGCGATCCGGCCGGGGTTCGGACTGGCGCCGAAGCACCTGGATCAGGTGATCGGCCGGCGCGCACGCCGAGATGCGGCGCGTGGCACGCCGCTGGCGTGGGACCTGCTCGGTTAGCAGGCCTGTTCAAACGACGGCCGCAATCGCTTCCTCCCACCCCGGCATCTTGCGGCCGAAGCATCGCTCGTAGCGGGCCGGATCCAGCGCCGACCAGAGCGGCCGCGGCGCCGTCCGAGCCAGCGAAGACTCCTCGACCGCCTCGATGCGCGGCGCCTGCCCGGCGTGCAGTCGGCCGGCGCGGGTCGCGGCGCGCAGGAACGCGTGGCCGAACGCGTGCCAGGTGGTCGCGCCGTGGCAAGACAGGTGATAGACGCCGCAGGGAACTGCCGGCATGTCGCGGCCTGCATCGCGTTCGCGCGCCAGGCAAGCGGCCACCTCGGCGGCGAGCAGCTGCACGGGGTTGGGAACGCCGACGCGGTCGGTCGCCAGCCTGAAGACTCGGCCGGCGTTGGCCGGGTCGAGCAGGTCGGCGGCGAGATTGCGATGCGCAGAGCCATACAGCCAGCTCACGCGGAAGATCCAGTGGCGGCAGCCCGCCCGGGCGATCGCCCGTTCGCCGTCGAGCTTGGTGTGCCCGTAGACCGACAACGGTCGAGCGGCATCGTCTTCGCGATACGGCCGGCGCAGCGTGCCGTCGAACACGAAGTCGCTGGAGAAGTGGACCAGGCGGGCGTCGGCGTCGACGGCGGCGTGCGCAAGCGCGGTGGGCAGCGCCGTGTTGATCGATCGGGCCAGTGCCGGCTCCAGCTCGCAGCGATCGACGTCGCTGATCGCGATGCCGTTGACGACGAACGTGGGGCGTGCGCGCGCGATCTGGCGTTCGACGGCGGCCGAGGGTGCGAGCGGATCGAGGGCGAGCGCCTGGCGCGACGGCGCGACGACGTCGAAGCCGGCGTGCGTCAACGCTTTGGCGAGCGCGCCGCCCAGCCGCCCGCTGGCGCCCAGCAGCAGCACGCGCTCGGCAATGCGGTCAGCGCCGTTGCTGCCGGTGTTCATCGGGCGCGCGAGTATCGCGGTCCGGCCCGAACGCCGTGTCGGCGCCGGGCCCGAACGGCTCGGCCTCGCCGAACGTCGGGGCGTCGCGGTCGCGCGCCGAGAGGATCGGCTGCGCGCCCGCCAGCGGCCAGTCGATGTGCAGCTCCGGCGAATCCCACCTGATCGCACGTTCGTGCAGCGGGCTCCAGGGCTGCGTCATTCCGTACAAGACCAGGCTGTCCTGGAGCGCGAGAAAGCCGTGCGCGAAGCCGGGTGGTATCCACAGCATCTGCGGCTCGCCGCCGCCCAACTCGAGCGCGAAGGTCGCGCCGAAGTCGGGCGAACCGCGCCGCATATCGACGATCACGTCGAACACGCGGCCTTCGATCACCTGCACCAGCTTTCCTTGAGGCGGGCCGAGCTGGTAGTGCAGGCCGCGCAGGACGCCGCGCCGGCTGCGGCTCAGGTTCTGCTGCGCGATTGCGAGCGGCCCCGCGTGTTCGCGCAGCACCTCGGTGCGCAGCGTCTCGGCCAGCCACCCGCGTTCGTCGTGATGAGCGGTGGCGGCGAACAACGCCCAGCCGCTCGCGTGCGCGCTACGCAGTTTCATGGGTGCTTTGCGGCCGCGGCCTGCCTGCGCCGCGAGCGGCCGGCGCCGGACACGGCGGCTCCGTCGAGTGCGGCGCGCACCGTCGCGCGCAAGCCCTCGTCGAGCGAGACCTGTGGCGTCCACCCGGTTTCGACGCGCAGCTTGCGATCGTCCATCGCGTAGCGCCGGTCGTGTCCGGGGCGATCGGCGACGAACCGGATCCAGCGATCGGGTTCGTGCATCGGCACGGGCGCTTCTGCCGGCGCAGCGACGGTCGCGGTGGCGGGCCGCCCCCCGGCGCGGTGCGCGGCGCGGAAGCGGGTCTCGAGATCGACGGCGGCGACGATGTGTTCAACCAGCTCGAGGTTGGTGAGGCATTGGTGTCCGGCCACGTTGTACGACTGGCCGGGTAGGCCGCGCTCGAGCACCGCCCGCAGCGCGGCGACGTGGTCGCCGACGTACAACCAGTCGCGCGTGGCCAGCCCGTCGCCGTAGATCGGCACCGGCTCGCCGGCGAGGATGCGCTCGATCGCCAGCGCCACCAGCTTCTCGTGGTGCTGGCCCGGACCGTAGGTGTTCGAGCCGCGCGTGACCAGCGTGGGAACGCCGTGCGTGACGTGGAACGCGGCGATGAAGTGGTCGGCTGCGGCCTTCGAGGCGGCATACGGATTTCGCGGCCGGTACGGTGCCTGCTCGTCGCACGGCGGGTCGTCGGGACCGAGCGCGCCGAACACCTCGTCGGTCGAGCAATGCAGGAAGCGGAAAGAGGCCGCTTCGCCGGCCGGCAACGTCGTCGCGTGCGCTCGAACGGCATGCAGCAGCACCAGCGTGCCGAGCGTGTTGCTCTGGGCAAATGCGTCCGCGTCGACGATTGCCCGATCGACGTGCGTTTCGGCGGCCAGGTGGACGATCGCGCGCGGCCGGTAGCGGGCGAGCAGCGCGTCGACCAGCGCACGGTCGCGCACGTCGCCGTGCACGAAGACGTAACGCGGATCGTCGCGCAACGCAGCGAGCGCCTGCGGACGTGCCGCGTAAGTCAGCGCGTCGAGGTTGACCAGCGCTTCGTCGCGTTCGTGCAGCCAGTCGAGCACGAAGTGCGCGCCGATGAAGCCGCAGCCTCCGGTAACGAGGATCATGGCGCTTAGAATACCCGTTCCGAAGACGGCACCGCGCGCGCAAACCGTTCCTGCATGTTCCGTTGGCTCTATATCGCCGCCTGGTATCTGGCGACGCCATTGGTGCTGGCCTCGCTGCTGTGGCGATCGCGGCGCCAACCCGGGTATCGCGCGCATCTCGCCGAACGTTTCGGCGGACACTGGCCGCGCGCCGACCTGCGCCCGCTGATCTGGATCCACGCGGTCTCGGTCGGCGAGACGCGTGCCGCACAGCCGCTGCTGGCGAAGCTGCTCGAGCGCTACCCCGGACACGAGCTGCTGATCACGCACATGACGCCTACCGGCAGGCAGACCGGTGCGGCGCTGTTCGCGTCCGAGCGCGTGCACCAGGCCTACCTGCCGTACGACTATCCGTCCGCCGTGCGCCGCTTCCTGCGCGCGTGGCGCCCGTCGATCGGCATCGTGATCGAGACCGAGCTGTGGCCGAACCTCGTGGCGGAGGCGCGCCGCGAAGGCGTGCCGATGGCGCTGGTCAACGCGCGGCTCTCGGAGCGGTCGCTGCGCAAGGGCAGGCGCTGGTCGGTGCTGATCCGGCCCGCGCTCGCGTCGCTCGACCTGGTGCTGGCGCAGACCGACGCCGACGCGCGCCGCCTGGCGCAGCTGGGCAGGTCCGCGGTGCCCGTGCTCGGGAACCTGAAGTTCGACGTGGTAGCGACGCCGATGCTCGAGGCGCTCGGGCACCGGTGGCGCGTGGCCTGGCTCGCCGGCGAGCCCGCCGAGGGACTGCCGCGCTTCTGCGTCATCGCCGCCAGCACGCGCGAGGGAGAAGAAGCGGCGTTGCTGCAGGCGTGGGCAGCGCACCTGCAGCCGCCTTCGCTGGCGAGCCGGTTCCCGCCGTTGCTGGTGATCGTGCCGCGGCACCCGGAGCGCTTCGACGAAGTGGCGGCGCTGATCGAAGCCGGCGGCTGGCGCATGGTGCGGCGCAGCCGGCTGAGCGAGGCCGAACGTAGCGGCGCGCAGGTCCTGCTGGGCGATTCGATGGGCGAGATGGCGGCCTACTACGCGCTGTCCGACGTCGCGATCATCGGCGGTTCGCTGCTGCCGTTTGGCGGCCAGAACCTGATCGAGGCGTGCGCAGCGGGCGTGCCTGTGATCGTCGGGCCCCACACGTTCAACTTTGCAGAGGCGGCCGAGCAGGCGATCGATGCCGACGCGGCGATCCGCGTGCCCGACGCATCGCGCGCGGTCGGCCAGGCGCTGGCGATCGTGCTCGACCCCGAACGGCGCCAGTCGATGAGCGATCACGCAGTGGCGTTCGCCGAACGCCACCGCGGCGCGACCGAGCGAACGCTGCAGGCGTTGGCGCCGCTGATCGGTCCGCCCGCATCGTGAGCGCGCGGGCGCGCGCCCGTTGCGGCGTCAGGGCTTGGTGACGCGGCTTCCGGGTTGAGGGGGAACGCGCAGCCCGGGCACCGGCGTGCCGGCCTTCGACTTCGACTCGCCCTGCGGCGCAGGTGCCGGCGCAGGTGCAGGCGGCGGCGACGGTGGCGGCGTGCCGAGTCCTTCCTCGCGCGGCGGCGGCGGCACGAGCAGCGCATTGATCCGGGCCACGTCGTCCTCGCCGAGCGCCCCGGCGGTGGACTTCAGGCGCAAGCCGTTGAGCAATGAATCGTAGCGGGCGCGCGCCAGGTCGCGCTGCGTGGAAAAGAGCTGCTGCTGGGCGTTCAGCACGTCGATGTTGATGCGCACCCCGACCTGGTAGCCGAGCAGGTTCGAATCGAGCGCAAGCCGGCTGGAGCGCTCTGCCGCCTCGAGCGCCCGTACCTGGGCCAGTCCGCTGTTCAGGCCGAGATACGCCTGTCGCGCATTCTGCTCGGCCAGGCGGCGCACGTTCTCGAGATCGGACAGCGAGCGCGAATGCGTTGCCGCCGCCTCGCGGACCGCCGCGTCGATTGCGCCGCCCACGTAGAGCGGGATGGACAGCTGCACGCCGACGACGGCGCTGTGGCTGCGTATGCCGACCTGGTTGAGCGCAGCGTTCTCGTTGCGACCCAGCAGACCCACCACGTCGACGGTCGGGTAGTGGCCGTAACGCTGGCGTTCGATCTCGCGCCGCGCGATCTCGCTGGCCACGCGCTGCTGCTGCACCAGCAGGTTGTTCTCGCGCGCATTGTCGATCCACTCCGATTCGCGGGCCGGCTGCGGTCCTTCCAGGGCGACGCCCGGGCGAAGCACGTTCAGCTCGCCCACCGGCTGGCCGATCAGCTGCGCGAGCGCTGCCCGGCGCACCTCCAGCTCGTTGCCGGCGGCGATCTCCTGCGCGACGGCAAGGTCGTAACGTGCCTGCGCCTCCTGCTGGTCGGTGATGGTCGCAGTGCCGACCTCGAAGTTGCGGATGGCCGCGGCGAGCTGCTCGGAGATGGCACGCATCTGCGCGCGGATGGTCTCGACGTTGTCCTGCGCGGCCAGCAGGTCGAAGTAGGCCTGCGACACGCGCAGCGCCAGGTCCTGGTTCGCCTGCTCGAGCTGCGCCTCGTCGATCGCCACCGCAAGCTTGCTCTGCTCGAAGGCTTCGACGTTTTGCAGGCGCAGCAACGGATAGGCAGCCTGGATTCCGTAGCTCTCCGACGTGTAGGTGCGCGTCGACGTGACGTTGGTGTCGATGGAGTTGCGGTTCATCGCCGCGGTGGCGCTCACGGCCGGCAACAGCCCGGCACGCGCCTGCGGAACCCGTTCGCGCGTGGCCTGCAGCTGCGCACGTGCGCTGGCCAGCTGGGCGTCGTTGGCCAGCGCTGCCCGCCAGGCCTGCATCAGGTCGAGCGCGAACGAGGGCGCTGCCGCGGTCAGGCACAGCGCGGCAATCATCGTCTTCGGCATCGTGATCGCTCTCATCGGCGAGGCTCCGCGAATCAGTAGGTGGGCATCGACGGATCGACCTGGCGCGCCCAAGCGTCGATGCCGCCCGTGAGGTTGAATATCGCGTCGAACCCACGGTGCTCGAGGAACATCGCCACCTGCGCGCTGCGCACGCCGTGATGGCACACGCACACGATGGTGGCGCAGGGGTCGAGCTCGTGCAGGCGCGCGGGGATCTCGCGCATCGGCACGTGGATGCTGTCGGGCAGTGCGCACAGCGCGTATTCCCAGTGCTCGCGCACGTCGAGCAGCAGCGGCGCGGGCCCGGTCGGAGCGGCGCCGGTGGCGTCGGCTGGCGCCAGCCAGGCGGCCAGCTGCTCGGGCTGGATCTGCCGCATCGCCTAGAAGACGAACTTCTCTTTCTGCGGGAACTCGACCAGCGGCGGCGCCACGGTGTCGAACAGGCTTTCCGCGGAGTACTGGCGATCCGCGACCCGCGTGACCCGCTGCACGGTCATCACCGGAAGTTCGCCGACGATTGCGATCAGGCGCCCGCCGACGGTCAGGCGCTCGAGCAGCGCTTCGGGCACGAACGGGACCGAACCGGACAACACGATCGCCTCGAACCGTTCGCCGGGCGCTGCGCGCAGGCCGTGGCGGTGTTCCACCGACACGTTGCCGACGCCGGCACGACGCATGTTCTCCGCCGCGAAGCGGGCGAGGTCCTCGCGGATCTCGCAGCTGATGACACGACGCGCGAAGTGGCCGAGCAATGCGGCCATGTAGCCCGACCCGGCACCGATCTCGAGCACGCTGTCACGCTTGTCCGGCAGGATCGCCTGCAACATGCGCGCCTCGACCTTCGGGGCGAGCATCACTTCGCCGGTCGCGTGACCGTCGAGGGTCAGCGGAATCTCCATGTCGGTGAATGCCAGCGCGCGATACGCGGGAGGCACGAAGTCCTCGCGATGCTGCACGAAGAGCACGTCCAGCACCGCCTGGTCGAGGACCTCCCAGGGCCGGATCTGTTGCTCGATCATGTTGAAGCGGGCGAGTTCGATGTCCATGGGAATGCTTCCGGGAAGACGGGCGGGGAAGGTCGCGTATTCTAGCAACCCGGCCCCTCGACACTTCGGGGGGTAACCGCGGCATCCGGACTGCCCGCGGCAGGCGCCGGCTCCGACGCTGCCGGTTCGGCGCGTGCGCGTCCGCCCAGGCGCGCCACCAGGTCGTCGAGCACCGAGTACAGCACCGGCACCACCAGCAGCGTGAGCAGCGTCGAAGCGAGCACTCCGCCGATCACGGCGTGCGCCAGCGGTGCCCGCTGTTCGGCCCCCTGGCCGCTGCCGAGCGCGAGCGGCAGCATGCCGAACACCATCGCCAGCGTGGTCATCAGGATCGGCCGCAACCGGATCTCGGCGGCGCGCAACAGCGCACGGGTGCGCTCCATGCCGCCGGCGCGCGCCTGGTTGGCGAAGTCGACCAGCAGGATCGCGTTCTTCGTGACCAGGCCCATCAGCATGATGAAGCCGATCATCGAGAACATGTTCAACGTCGAGCGCCACGCCAGCAGCGCGAGCACCACGCCGATCAGCGACAGCGGCAGCGACGCCATGATTGCGATCGGTTGCACGAAGCTGCCGAACTGCGACGCGAGAATCATGTAGATGAACAGCACCGCCAGCACCAGCGCCTGCAACGCATAGCCGAAGCTCTCGGCCATGTCGCGGTTCGAGCCGCCCGTCTCGAAGCGGTAGCCGGGCGGAAGTTCGATCGCCTCGAGCTGCTGCTGGAGCAGCGCGCCGGCGCTGCCCGCGGCGATGCCTTCGACGTTGGCCGCGATCAGCGTCTCGCGCGCCAGCGCCTTGCGGTTGATCTGCGTAGGACCGAGCCCCTGGCGGAACTCGGCGACCTGGCGCAGCGCCACCATGCGCGGGCTGCCATCGGGGTCGACGCGCGTCGAGGTGAGCGCCAGCCGCTCCAGGTCGGCGACCGAACTGCGATCGCCGCGCGGCAGGCGCACGCGCACGTCGTAGTTCTCGTCATCGGGCGCGCGCCACGTGGTGACCGCGTCGCCGGCCAGCAACGGGCGCAGCGCGGCGCTCACCTGGGCCACGCTGATGCCCAGGTCGGATGCGAGCGGTCGGTCGATCTCGGCCGACACGGTCGGCTTGGCCGGCTTGGAGCTGGTGTCGACCTCGACGATGCCGGCGTGCCCGAGTTGCGCATTGACGGCGCCGATCGCCTGCATCACCTGCGTTGCCAGCCGGTCGAGCACGGCCGCGTCCTGACCCTGGATGCTGATCTGGATCGGCTTGCCCGAACTGACCGCGTTCAGGTTGCCGAGGTCGGTCACCGTCACGCCGGCGATGCGCGCGAGCCGTTCGCGCGCCGGCTTGCGCATCGCCTGCACCGACAGCGGCCGCTCGTCGCGATCGGCCAGCAGCGCGAATACGGTCGCGTAGTTGCGCCCCTGGGCGACGCCGGTGTTGATGGTGCCGTAGGTCATTTGCACCCCTTCGAACTCGCGCAGCGCCGCCTCGACCTGGCGCAGCTTGTCCTCGGTGAATTGCAGCGACGACCCGACCGGCGTGTGGAACTGCACGTACAGCTCGTTGTTGTCCGCTTCCGGAACGAACTCGACGCCCACCAGCTTCATCAACGGGAACGCCGCGACGAACAGCGCGGCGGCTGCCGCGAGCGCGAGTGCGCGCCGGCGCAGCCCCCAGCGCAGCAGCGCGACGTAGCCGCCCTCCAGCCGCAGCATCACGGCCTGGAAGGCGCGCAGCAGGCGCGCCACCGGGCCGTTGCCGCGCGGGCCTTGGGCGTCGGGGTCGCGCCACACCGACGACAGCATGGGATCGAGCGTGAACGCGACCAGCATCGACAGCATCACCGCGAACGCGACGGTGACGCCGAACTGCTTGAAGAAGCGTCCGATGATGCCGCCCATGAAGCCGATCGGCATGAACACCGCGACGATGGTGAACGTGGTCGCGGCCACCGCCAGCCCGATCTCCTTCGTGCCGTCGAACGCGGCGTCCCGATGATGCTTGCCTGTCGCCTGGTGGCGCACGATGTTCTCGCGCACCACGATCGCGTCGTCGATCAGCAGGCCGACGCAGATCGACAGGCCGAGCAGGGTGACCAGGTTGATCGTGAAGCCCATGGCGAACATCACCAGGAACGTGCCGATCAGCGAGATCGGCAGCGTCAGCCCGGTGATCACCGTCGAGCGCCACGACGACAGGAACAGGAACACGATCAGCACCGTGAGCAGCGCGCCCTCGACGATGTTGCGCTGGACGCTGGCCACCGAATTGCGGATCGCGACCGAGGCGTCGCGCACCAGCGACACGCTGACGTCGGGCGGCAGTTCCGCCGCGAGGTCGGCGGCGACCCGGCGCACGCTGTCGACCACCGCGATCGTGTTCTCGCCCTGTGCACGCACCACGTCGAGCGAGATCGCGCGTTGCCCGTCCACCAGCGCGCTGGTCTCGGGCTCCTCCTCGCCGTCGATGACGTCGGCCACCTGGGCCAGGTACACCGGCTCGCCGCCGCGGCGTGCGACGATGATGCGGCCGAAGTCGGCCACGTCGGCCAGCCGTGCCCGGATCTGCACCACCTGCTCGCGATCGCGCGACACCAGCGTGCCCGCCGGCAGCTCCTGGTTCTCGCTTGCGAGCGCCTGCATCACCTGGTCGACGCCGACCTTCAGCGCTTCCATGTCGGACGGCCGCAGGTTCACCTGCACTTCGCGGCGCACGCCGCCCACCAGCGTGACGCGGCCCACGCCGCGCACGTTCTCCAGGCGGCGCTTGACCACCTGGTCGGCCAGCGTGGTCAGCTCGCGCGCGTCGCGTTGCGGCGAGCGGATCGCCAGCGACACGATCGGCACTTCGTCCGGGTTGAAGCGCGTGACCAGCGACTCCTTGACGTCGTCGCGCAGCTGGGGACGCACCAGCGCGATCTTCTCGCGTACGTCCTGGGTGGCCTGGGCCGGATCGACCGTGAGGTCGAAGCGCACGATGACCACCGAGTTGCCCTCGAAGGAGCGCGAGGACAGTTCGTAGACGCCGCTGATCGTGTTGACCTGCTCCTCGATGCGGCGCGTGATGTCGGACTCGACGACTTCGGGCGAAGCGCCCGGCCAGTCGGTCGACACCACCACCACCGGGAACTCGACGTCGGGGAACTGCTCGACCGGCAGCCGGTGGTACGAGAAGATGCCCAGCACCAGGAACGCTGCCATCATCATCGTCGCGAAGACGGGATGACGGATCGAGACGCGCGTGAACCACATCGCGCTATCGGCTCGTGCCAGGCCCCGGCGAAGTCGGCGCGGGCGCCGCCGGCGCGATGGCGACGCGGCTGCCGGCGCGAAGCGTGCCGAGGTTCACGCCGACGATGTGGTCGCCCGCCTTCAGGCCGTCGATGACCTCGACCAGCCCGACTGAGCCCCGGCCCGCCGGCGCCGACTCGTCGCGCAGCCCGGTGCGCACGTCGCGCTCGACCAGGCGGCCGTCGTCGATCAGGTACACGAACCGGCGTGCGCCGGCGTCGCGGATCGCCGACAGCGGCGCCACCAGCACGTCGGGCCGTTCTTCCAGCACGAGCGTGCCCTGCGCGAACATGCCGGCGCGCACGCGCGTGTCTCCGGGCGGGAACGACAGTGCGATGTAGACCGGAACCGAGCGCGTGCCCGCCTGCGTGCCGGGGTTGATCCGCGCGACCCGGCCCGTCTGTCGCCCGGCCACGCCTTCGATCGACAGCGTCACCGGCTGCCCGACGCGCACGCCGGCGATCTCGCTGGCCGGCACCGGCGCTTCGATCTCCATGTTCGACAGGTCGACGATCGACACGATGCGGGCATCGGCAGCCACCTTCTCACCGGCCTGTGCGATCCGCTCGGCGACGATGCCGGCGATCGGCGCGACCATGCGCGTGTCGGCCAGCGCCTTGCGCGCCTGGCGCAGCTGGGCATCGGCCGCGTCGCGCGCGGCCGCGGCGACGTCGACCGCCGAACGCGCGTTGTCGAATGCGTTCTGCGAGATGAACTGGCGCTCGAGCAGGCGGCGGTTGTTCTCGAGCGTGCGCCGGGCCTGCTCGAGCTGGGCCTGCGCCGAGCGCAGCTGCGCCTCGCGCTCGCGCACGCGCAGCTCGAAGTCGACCGGGTCGAGCCGCGCGACGAGCTGGCCGCGCCTGACCGGTTCGCCTTCGCGTACCACGATCTCCACCAGCTCGCCGGCCGTTTTCGCCTTCACCGTGCTGCGGTCGACCGGCGTCAGCGTCCCCGTGACCGGGATGGTGCGTGCGAGGGTGCCGGTGCCCACCGTGTGCAGGTCGGTGCTGGCGAACTCGATGGTGCCTGGTGCGGGGTCGGCCGGCGCCTGCGCAGCCGCTTGCGCGGCGGACGCCCGGAAGTGCGGACCCGGCACGGCAGTCAATCCCACGGCGAGCGCCGCGGCCAGCAGCGGCAGCGAACGCCTCACGGCTTCGATCCGTCAGCCGGTGGCCGCGGCACCAGCGCCCCCAGCACGCTATCCAGGTGCGCTGCGAGGAAGCGGTCGATCGGGACGTCGAGCTCGGGCGGACAGCAGGGCAGGATCGAGTGTTCCCAGATTGCGCGCAGGACCATCGGCGACATCCACAGCTGGATGCCCGCATCGATGTCGAGGTCGCGGAATTCACCCTGGCGAATGCCGCGCTCGACGATCGCCCGCAGCAATTGCGCGTTCGGCAGCACCACTTCGAGCTGGAAGAAACGGGCCAGCTCGGGGAAATTGCCCGCCTCGCCCACCACCAGCTTGGCGATGCCGGCCAGCGGCGTGCCACCGAAGCACGACCACCACTGGCGGAAGAACTCGCCCAGCAGCACCGTGCTCGGCGCGCTCGACTGTGCCAGGTCGCGCTTGAACGACTCGATCAGCGGCACGATCGATTCGCGCACCACCGCCTTGAAGAGGTCTTCCTTGCTCGGATAGTAGAGGTACAGCGTGCCCTTGCTGACGCCGGCGCGCGCGGCGACGTCGTCGAGCCGCGTGGCCGCATAGCCCTTCTCGACGAACAGCTCGAGCGCCGCGCCGAGCAATTCGCCCGGACGGGCGTCCTTGCGACGTTCCCAGCGGGGCGGCCGCGGCTTGGCGGCGGTGGCAGGGGCGGGCGGGCGCAATTTAATGACCAGAAGGTCATTAAATTGTAGGGGCGAAGCGCGCCGACGTCAAAACTTGCCGCGGCGGGCCGGCGTCAGGTCAGTCCGCCGGCTGCCCCGGTCCCATGGCCGCGAGCACCTCGTCGAGGTTCTGCGGCATGCCGAGCGCGTTGAAGCCGCAGTCGACGTAGTGGATCTCGCCGGTAACCGCGCCGCCCAGGTCGGACAGCAGGTACAGCGCGGTGCCGCCGAGCTCGTCGAGGTCGACGCCGCGTCGCAGCGGAGCGCTCAGCGTGTTGTAGCGATAGATCACGCGCGCGCTGCCGATCACCGCGCCCGAGAGCGTGCGCATCGGCCCTGCCGACACCGCGTTCACGCGCAGGCCCAGCGGGCCGAGATCGGCAGCCAGGTAGCGCGTCGAGGCTTCGAGCGCCGCCTTGGCCACGCCCATCACGTTGTAGTTGGGCATCACCTTCTCGGCGCCATAGTACGTCAGCGTGATCGCCGCGCCGCCGCGCGGCATCAGCGGTGCGGCGCGGCGCATCACCGACGTGAACGAATAGCACGACACGTGCATCGTGTGCAGGAAATTGGCGAGCGTGGTGTCGAGGTAGCGGCCCTTGAGTTCGTCGCGGCTGGAGTGCGCGATCGCGTGCACGACGAAATCGAGCCCGCCCCAGCGCTGGCCGATCGCCTCGAACGCGGTGTCCAGCGCTGCTTCGCTCTCGACGTCACAGTCCAGCACGAACCCGGAGCCGGCCTGCTGCGCCAGCGCTGCGACGCGCTTGCCCAGCGCCTCGCCCTGGTACGTGAACGCGAGTTCGGCGCCGTGCGCACGCAGCGTGCGCGCGATTCCCCATGCGATCGAGCGCTCGTTGGCCACGCCCATGACCAGCCCGCGCTTCCCCTGCATCAGCGACGTGGCGGGCAGCGTGCTCACGATCAACCCTCGAAGCGCGACAGCGCCAGCGTGCAGTTGGTGCCGCCGAACCCGAAGCTGTTCGACAACACGGTCTGGTGCTGCACCCCGTCGATGCGCTGGCGCGCGATCGGGATGCGGCCGGCGCCCTCGTCGAGCGACTCGATGTTGATGCTGGGCGCGACGAAGCCGTGCTGAATCATCAGCATGGTGTAGATCGCTTCCTGTACGCCGGTGGCGCCGAGCGAATGCCCGGTCATCGACTTGGTCGACGAAATCAACGGCAGCTCTTCGTCGGGGCGTCCGAACACCTCGCGGATGGCGTCGAGCTCGGTGACGTCGCCCACCGGCGTGCTGGTACCGTGGCTGTTGATGTAGGTGACCGGCGAGGGCACGGTGCGCAGTGCCGCGCGCATGCAGCGCACCGCCCCTTCACCGCTCGGGGCCACCATGTCGGCGCCGTCGGAGGTGGCACCGTAGCCTGTGACCTCGGCGTAGATCTTCGCGCCGCGCGCGCGGGCGTGCCCGAGTTCCTCGAGCACCACGACACCGCCGCCTCCGGCGATGACGAAGCCGTCGCGCCCGGCGTCGTAGGCACGCGAGGCAGCCTGCGGCCGGTCGTTGTACTTCGAAGACATCGCGCCCATCGCGTCGAACAGCACCGACAGCGTCCAGTCGAGCTCCTCGCCTCCGCCGGCAAATACGATGTCCTGCTTGCCCCACTGGATCAGCTCGCTGGCGTTGCCGATGCAGTGCGCCGACGTGGAACAGGCCGAGGAGATCGTGTAGTTGACGCCCTTGATGCGGAAGTTGGTGGCTGCGGTGGCCGAGGTGGTCGAGGACATGCAGCGCGGCACCATGTAGGGGCCCACGCGCCGCGGACCGCGCTCCTTGCAGATGGCGGCCGCCTCGACCTGGTTGCGCGTGGAGGGACCCCCGGAGCCGACGATGATGCCGGTGCGCTCATTGACCACGTCGGACGGCTCCAGGCCCGCGTCGGCGATCGCCTGTTCCATCGACAGGTGCAGGTAGGCCGCGCCGTCGCCCATGAAGCGCCTGATGCGGCGGTCGATCGCCGCATCGAGGTCGATCGCGGGCCGTCCCGCCACCTGGCTGCGAAAGCCCAGTTCGGCGTATTCGGGCATCGCGACGATCCCCGATCTGCCCTCGCGCAGCGACTGCAGCACCTGCTGCGCGTCCAGACCGATGCACGAGATGATGCCGAGGCCGGTGATGACGACCCGGCGCGTGCCAACCGCTTCAGTCATGACTTGCCCCCTGGCGTCGCGCTCAGAGCGATTTCGGATTGTCGAACAACCCGACCTGCAGGTCGCTAGCTTCGTAGATGAGCTTGCCGTCGGCACGGACCTGGCCGTCGGCGACACCCAGCACCAGCCTGCGACTGATGATGCGCTTGACGTCGATGCTGTAATGCACCAGCTTTGTCTCGGGGAGGATCTGGCCGGTGAACTTGAGCTGTCCCAGCCCGAGCGCGCGACCCGAACCCGGTGCGCCAGTCCAGCCGAGGTAGAAACCCAGCATCTGCCACAGCGAATCCAGCCCGAGGCACCCCGGCATCACCGGGTCGCCCTCGAAGTGACAGGCGAAGAACCACAGGTCGGGACGGATGTCGAACTCGGCCCGCACGAAGCCCTTGTCGAACGCGCCGCCGGTCGCCGATATCTCGGTGATCCGGTCGAACATCAGCATCGGGGGCAGTGGCAGCTTGGCGTTGCCCGGGCCGAACAACCGGCCATGGCCGCACTCGAGCAATTCGTCGTATCCGTAGGTAGCCTTGGGTGTGAAGGACATCGGCTCTGGGTCTGGTTCGTGTCGTCGCCGGCCGCCGCTGACGGCGGCCACTGCCGCCATCATACGGAAAGACGGGGCCGGTCCGGAATCGGTCGGCGTCAGGGCAGGCGCACGCCCTGCGCCAGGACCACGCCCGCCTCGCGCATCGCGGTGAGCGAGCGTTCGAGCGAGCCGTCCAGATCGATGGCGCGCGTGGCGTCCAGCAGGACCACCGCATCGAAGTGCAACCGGCGCGCGTCGAGCGCCGAGTACGCAACGCAGTAGTCGGTGGCCAGCCCGCACAGGAACACACGCGAGAAACCGCGATCGCGCAGATAGCCCGCCAGGCCGGTCGACGAGACGCGGTCGTTCTCGTAGAACGCCGAGTACGAATCGATGGCAGCTCGGAATCCCTTGCGGATCACCAGCTCGGCGCGTGTGGTGTCGAGATCCGCATGGAAGGCTGCGCCGGCGCTGCCCTGCACGCAGTGGTCGGGCCACAGCGTCTGGGCACCGTATTCGAGCTCGATGGTCTCGAACGGGGCGCGCCCGGCATGCGAGCTGGCGAACGAGCGGTGTCCCGGCGGATGCCAGTCCTGGGTGAGCACCACGTGCTCGAAACGCCGGATCAGCGCGTTGGCGACCGGCACCACGGCGTCGCCGTCGGCGACCGCGAGCGCGCCGCCCGGGCAGAAGTCGTTCTGCACGTCGACCACGACCAGCACGTCGCGGCTGGCGTCGACCGGCACGGTGACGTCGTTCATCGCGCGAGCTTCCCATCGCTACCGGCAGGCGTCAACGCCGCCGGCGGGGCGCGTCAGCGCCGCAGCAGGCCCTCGAGCAATTCGCGCGGGCTGGCGGGCTTGTCGCGCTGGGTCGAGCCGGATGGCGGTTTGCCCGACAGCGATTCCTGCAGGCGTCGCGTCAGCGCCTGCTTCGCGCTATCGATCGCCAGCGCCGCGACGTCAACGCGATACGACATCGATGCGAACGGCCCGTGCAGGCGTACCGGGACCGTGACCCCGCGCAGCGCCGACAGGTCCGCGCCGCCCTGGCCGGTGAGCGTGCCCACCAGCGACACGCGGGCCACGTAGTCGAGCGTGCCCTGTGCCAGGTCGACCCGGCCCGAACCGCCTACGCGCAGCAGCGGCGAGCGCAGGTCGAGGTCGTCGTTGTGCGCGATGCCGTCGCGAATCGCGAAACTCGCGTTCAGCGACGAGAACGCGGTCTTCGCGCCGGCACCGGCGGCTTGCTCGACTGGCGGCTCCTTGCCGCGCACCGCCGCCAGCGCGCCGCGCACACGCTCGAGCACGTCGGCCAGGTCAATGCCCGCAAGCGTGCCGTCGCGCAGCGCCAGCGCCGCCGTACCGTTCAGCGAACGCCGCAGCGCGCTCACCGTCTGGCCGCTACCCGTGACGTCGGCAGTCAGGTTGCCGCGGCCCTCGAGAAGGTGCTGGTCGGCGAGGGTGCGCAGCGCAAGGCCGGCGTCCACGCTATCGAGTTTGACGCGCAGCGCATGGTTGCCTGCCGTGGTCAACGCGCCACCGGCATCGAGTTTGCCGCCGAACACGCCGGCGTTCAGTCGCGTCAGCGCAATGCGCCCCTGGCCCGAGCGGATCGCCGCGATCACGTTGCTCGCCTCTACCCCGGAGGCGCGCAGCATACCCACCCGCAGCGTGCCGTCGGTGTCGAGGCCGGCAATCGGCGGCACCGCGATCGCATCGGCGGCAGCCGGCGGCGTGCTGCCGGCTGCAGGCCCGGAGACCGGCTTGCCCGACGAGGCGTCGCCCGTGCCGGGTGCGCCGCCGATGCCGCGATAGCGATCCGCGTCGATACGGTCGACCTGCACCTCGTAGCGCAACGCCAGTGGCTCGAAGCGGGCCGCGGTGACACGCGCTCGCACGGCCGAGGCGTCGGCCTT
This sequence comes from uncultured Limnobacter sp., assembly GCA_964494665.1. Taxonomy (GTDB): domain Bacteria; phylum Pseudomonadota; class Gammaproteobacteria; order Burkholderiales; family Burkholderiaceae_E; genus Zeimonas. The sequence continues at coordinate 7,269 of CAZBTE010000004.1, read as the reverse complement.
TCCGTCCAGCGCCAGCGTCGCAGTCTTGCCGGCCGGATCCACGCTGCCATTGCCAGCGAGCGAGAGCCTGATCCCGTCCGGCGGCAGGCCGGCTCCGGTCATCGACGCATCGGCCCTGATCCCGGCGAACTCGAAGCGCTCGCGCACGCGTTTCGGCGCCTGCATCGACAGCTTCGCCTCGATCGTCCCGGTCTTGCGCCTGACCTGAAGGCGCGCGTCGATGGGCTTGCCGCTGGCACCATCGGCACCGAGCGCCAGTGCCGGTGCGTCCACGCTCGCCTCGATGCCGTCGCCGGTGCGCACGGCGAGTCGCGATCCGGCGAGTTCGAGGCGACCGCTCGCCGGCTCGACCGTCAGGTCACCGCTCAGGCTCGCATGCAGTTCCGAAGCGGCGAGCACCCGCCCGCGCACCTCGGCTTCGAGGCCGGCGAGGCGGGTCGCGAGCGTGCCGAAGTCGACCGTGTAGTCGCTCGCCGCTTCGACTGCGACGTCGATCATCGGCTTGTTGCCGATGAGGCGTCCGGACAGCCGGATCGAACCGGGTTCGCCGCTGGCGATGCGCCCGCTTTCGAGGTTGGCTTGCTGCAGTCGCCATTGCGTGTCGGCGGCTTCGTCGCGCCAGCCGAGCGTCGCGTTGCGCAACTGCAGGCCAGCGATGGTGACGATGGCGGCCGCGCCGCCCCCGCCCTGCGACGTGCCGCCGGTTTCGCCGCCGGCGGTCAGCAGGTCGTCGAAATTGGTGCGGCCGTCGCGGTATCGAACCCCTTCGAGCTTCAGCCCGTCGAGCACGATCCGCTCGACGACGACGCGGCGCGACAGCAGCGGCCACAGCGCGACGCCGATGCGAGCCGAATCGAGCTGCGCGAACTCGCCCTTTCCGCCCGGCCCCGACAGCCGTGCCGGCCCGACCGTCAACCCGGCAGGCGGCAGCAGCCCGAGCGTGAGTTCGCCGTCGATCGCCAGCGTGCGGCCGGTGCGCTGGGCGACCAGTTCGATCAGTTCGGGCTTGTAGCGGTTCGCGTCGAAGGTGGCCAGCAGGACCACCACGGCGAGCACCGCGAGGCCGAGAAGTCCGGCCAACGCGATCCACAGGTGGCGCAGTCGCATCGATTCACTCCGGCAGGCGCGGGAAGCGTGCCGCGGGCAATTGAGCGGGCAATTGCGCTGCGGCCGACCCCGGAGATCATCCTAAGGGCCGGACGCAGCGCGCGGTATGCGTGTTTCACCGGGTCGACTTACAGCCTGTTACGCCTTTTGCAGCCTTGCGACTGGGCGGCGCCGCGGATCACCGGTACGTTGCCGTCATGTCATGGCGCGCTCGCGATTCCGCGGTCGATGTCCCGACATCCGGGGGGCAACCCCGCTTCGAGGAGCAGAACATGAACGAACCTCTGAAACGCATCCGTTTCGCCGCCGTCGCGGCGGCGCTGTCGCTCGGCGCGCTTGCCGCCGCAGGTACGGCGCAGGCCTCCGGTTCGGTGCTTGGCGCCGTGGTGGGCGGTGGCGCTGGCGCGATCATCGGTCAGTCGATCGGCGGTCGCGACGGCGCCATCATAGGCGGTGCGATCGGCGCTGCGGCCGGAGCCGCAGCGGCGCAACACTCGCATCGCACGGGCTACGGCGGCGCAGCCGTCGTCTATCCGGCGCCGGTCTATGCACCGCCGCCGGTCTACGTGCCGCCGCGGGTCGTCTACCATGCGCCGCCCAGGGGGGTGTACCACGCGCCTCCCAGGGTGGTGTACCACGCCCCGCCCAGGGTGGTGTACCACGCCCCGCCGCGCGTCGTGTATCGTCCCGTGCATGTTGCGCCGCGGCCGATCCATCACGGACACCCCGGCTGGCGGAACGACCACCGGCATCGCGGTCACCGGCATTGAGTCGTCCCGGCCACCCGGGCCGGGACGTCGAGTGTCCGATCCTGCCCCCGTCCCGCCCCACGCTTTCGGGGCGGGATCGAGCATCCTGAATCTTGCGGCCGGCATCGCCGGCCGTTTCGGTATCCGGGCGCCCGTGCCGCCGGTCGAAGACGCCCGGCTCGATGCCGCACTGCAGGCGGCGCGATCGGTGGTCACCGTGTTGTTCGATGGGCTCGGTGAGCGCCAGCTGGCCACGCACGCGCCGCGCGGGGCGCTTTCGCGGTTTCGGCTGCGTTCGCTCGATTCCGTCTTCCCGTCGAGTACCGCACCGGCGGTGACGTCGCTGGCCACCGCTGCGCCTCCCGCGATGCACGGCAACCCCGGTTGGCTGATGTGGTCCGAGTCGGCCGGGGCGATCGTGCGCACGCTGCCGATGGACGTACGCGGCGACCGCGGGCACACGGTCAGCGCGGCCGACACCTGGTCGTGGCGGCCGTGGACGGCGCGCGCCGCGGCACCGACGCTGGCGATCCTGCCGCGCGAGATTGCCGATTCCGAGTTCTCGCGCCACGCCTATTCCGGTTCCACCCGGTTCGCCTACGCGGAGATCGCCGAGATTGCCGACGTGGTCGTCGAAGCCTTGCGCGCCCACCCGGAGGGCGTCGGCGTCTTCGTGTACCTGCCGCAGTTCGATGCGATCAGCCACCACGCTGGCTGGCAGAGCGACGCCGCCGCCGCGGTGGTGGGCGAGTTCGACCGCTGGTTCGCCGCCCTGGTCGCGCGCAGCGCGGTGTTCGACGCGCTGGTGCTGGCCAGCGCGGATCACGGCTTCGTCGACATCGACCCCGCCGAGCAGTTGCAGCTGCGCGACTTTCCGGTCATCGGCGAGTGCCTCGAGCGCCCGCTGAGTGGCGAACCGCGGGTGCCGTTCTGCCAGGTGCGCCCCGGGTGCCGCCAGCGCTTCGCCGAGATCGTGGCGGGCGCCCTCGGTGATGCGTTCGACGTGTACGAATCGGCCCGCCTGTTGCGCGCCGGATGGTTCGGCGCGACGCCGCGCGGCCGCCCCTCGGCGCTCGCCGGGAGGCTGGGCACGCACGTGCTGGTGCCGCGACGCCGGGTCACGCTGGTCGACGCGGTCGAAGGCGAACGGCCGATGAGATTCGTCGGCATGCACGGCGGGATCAGCGACGACGAAATGAAGGTACCGCTGATGGCGGCGTATCGTGGAGAGCCGATCTCGTAGCCTGTCACGCGCCGGCAGCCGTGGGGCAGGTACCATCGCGGTTTTTCCGCGACTTCACCGACCGCTCTGCTGCGCCTGACCATCGTGAATTCACCGGCCCGATCATCACCGCCCAATGCGCTCACCGTCGCCGGCATCGACCCGAGCGGCGGTGCCGGCATCTTCGCCGACCTGAAGGCGTTCTCCGCGCTGGGCGCCTACGGCACCGGCGTGGTCGCCGCGCTCACCGCGCAGAACACGCAGGGCGTGACCGGCGTGCACGGCGTGCCGCCGGCGTTCGTGCGCCTGCAGCTCGACACCCTGTTCGCAGACGTGCGCATCGATGCCGCCAAGGTCGGCATGCTGGGCACGGCGCAGATCGCGCTGGCGGTGGCCGAGGGCCTGGCGGTGCCGATCGGCGCCGGCCGCCTGCCGCACCTGGTGGTCGATCCGGTGATGGTCGCCAAGAGCGGCGATACGCTGCTCGGGCGCGAGGCGATCTCCACGCTGATCGAGGCCGTGCTGCCGCTGGCCACGGTGCTCACGCCGAACCTTCCCGAGGCCGGCGTACTGCTCGACGCGCGCCCGCCCGACAGCGCGAAGGAAATGCAGCGCGCCGCCGAGCGGCTGCGTCGCCTGTTGCGCGACGACGGGCAGCGGCGCTTCGTGCTGCTCAAGGGCGGCCACCTGAGCGGCGACGCGATCGATCTGCTGCACGACGGCGACCGCATGATCGAACTCGCCGCACCACGCATCGAGACACGCAACACGCACGGCACCGGGTGCACGCTGTCGGCAGCCATCGCGGCGTTGCTGGCGCACGGCGTCGAACCAGTGGCTGCGATCCGGCGCGCGAAAGAGTACCTGACCGAGGCGCTGCGCCACGCCGACCGGCTGCAGGTCGGCGCAGGGCACGGTCCGGTGCACCACTTCCACGCCTGGTGGCCCGGTGCTTGAACTGCTCTACGCGCTCCCGCTGCTGGTCAAGGCCGCGATCCTCGGCATCGTCGAGGGTCTCACCGAGTTCCTCCCGATCTCGAGCACCGGTCACCTGATCCTGACCGCGAGCCTCCTGGGCTTCGCCGGCGAGAAGGAGAACGTGTTCAACGTGGCGATCCAGACCGGCGCGATGCTGGCCGTCATCTGGTACTTCCGCGACCGCATCTTCGCCACGATCGCCGGCATCGGGCGCGAGCGGCGTGCGCAGCGCTTTGCGGCCAACGTGCTGATCGCCTTCCTGCCCGCCGCGGTATTGGGCGTGCTCTTTGCGGGCTACATCAAGCAGTGGCTGTTCCGTCCGCTTCCGGTGGCGATCGCCTTCATCGTCGGCGGCCTGATCATCCTGTGGGTCGAGACGCGCCAGCGCCGTGGACTGAATCCCCCACGCATCCACGACATCGATTCGCTGACCGCGGCCGATGCAATGCGGCTGGGCATCGCGCAGGCCTTCGCGCTGATTCCCGGCACCAGCCGATCGGGGGCGACCATCATCGGCGGCATGCTGTTCGGCCTGTCACGCCAGACGGCGACCGAGTTCTCGTTCTTCCTCGCCATTCCGACGCTGATCGGCGCGGGCGTCTACGACAGCTGGAAGTATCGGCACCTGCTCGGCGCCGACGACGTGCCGCTGTTCGCAACCGGGCTGGTGTTCTCCTTCTTCAGTGCGCTGGCCTGCGTGCACTGGCTGATCCGCTACGTGGCCACGCACGACTTCGTGCCCTTCGCCTGGTACCGGATCGCGTTCGGGGTCATCGTGCTCGTGACCGCGGCGACCGGCGTGGTCAACTGGGTGGCCTGAGCCGGAATCAACCGGGCGCTGGCCCCGGTGGCGCGCGCCGCTCGAACACCAGGTCCCACACGTCGTGGCCGAGCCGCAGGCCGCGCGTCTCGAACTTCGTCAGCGGCCGCCATGCGGGGCGCGGGGCGAAGCCGCGGCACTGCGCTGCGCCGTCGCCGACCACGGTGTCGCCGGCCATGTTGGCCAGCAGCGGCTCGCGCGACAGCACGTCGAGCATCTGCACTGCGTAGTGCTCCCAGTCGGTCGCGCAGTGCAGGATGCCGCCGGGAGCGAGCCGCGAGGCCACCAGCGCAACGAACGGCGGCTGGATCAGGCGACGCTTGTGATGGCGCTTTTTCGGCCACGGATCGGGGAAGTACACGTGCACCGCGGCCAGCGAGCCGGGCGCGAGCATGTCGCGCATCACCTCGACCGCATCGTGCTGAACGATGCGCAGGTTGCGCAGTCCGAGCGCCTCGATGCGCGCCAGCAGGGCGCCGACACCGGCCGGGTACACCTCGATGCCCAGGAAGTCACGCGCCGGGTGGGCCGCGGCGATGTGCGCGGTGGTCTCGCCCATGCCGAAGCCGATCTCCACGACCATCGGGGCTTCGCGCCCGAACACGGCCTGGCGCTCGATCGGCACGGCGCGGTACGGCAGGCACCAGCGCTCGCGCAACGTCTCGTAGGCCTGGCGTTGGCCGCTGGTGAAGTGGCCACGCCGCCCCGAAAAGCTGCGGATGTGCGGATGACCGGCGGTGGCGCCGGTCGCCGTGGCGCGATCGCCGTGGTCGCGCTTCACGATGATCGTGTCTGAGGCGTGATCAGTCCGGTGGTCGGCGACGAGGGCGCCGCCGAGTAAGGCTTCTTCGGCATGCGACCGGCCAGGAACGCGTCGCGCCCGGCTTCGACCGCCTTTCGCATCGCTCGCGCCATGCGCACCGGATCGCGCGCAGCCGCCACGGCGGTGTTCATCAGCACGCCGGCGCAGCCGAGCTCCATCGCCACGGCGGCATCCGACGCGGTGCCCACGCCGGCATCGACGATGACCGGCACCTGCGCCTTGTCGATGATCAGCTGCAGGTTCCACGGATTGAGGATGCCCATGCCGGAGCCGATCAGCGAGGCGAGCGGCATCACCGCGACGCAGCCGATCTCCTCGAGGCGCTGCGCCTGGATCGGATCGTCGCTGCAGTAGACCATCACCTCGAAGCCTTCGCGTACCAGCGTCTCGGCCGCCTTCAGCGTCTCGGGCATGTTCGGGTACAGGTTGTGCGGATCGCCCAGCACTTCGAGCTTGACCAGCGTGTGGCCATCGAGCAGCTCGCGCGCCAGCCGCAGCGTTCGCACCGCGTCGTCGGCGCTGTAGCAGCCGGCGGTGTTGGGCAGGATCGTGAAGCGCTTCGGCGACAGGAAGTCGAGCAGGTTCGGCTCGCCCGCGTCCTGGCCGATGTTGGTGCGCCGGATCGCGACGGTGACGATCTGCGCGCCGCTTTCCTCGACCGCGGCGCGGGTCTCGTCGAAGTCGCGGTACTTGCCGGTGCCGATCAGCAGCCGCGAGGTGAACGTGCGGCGGCCGATCGTCAGCGTGTCGGCGTGCGTGTCCATCACGAAGCGCCCGCCTCGACGCGCACGTCGAAATTCACCGAATTGGACATGAAGCAGTGCTGGTGTGCCTTGTGGTGCATGTCGGCGAGCGCGGCCGCATGCGCCGCGTCGGCCATTACGACACGCGGACGCAGCACCACTTCGACGAAGCGCATCTTGCCGTCCTTCATGCCGAGCCGGCCGGTGGCGCGATCGTCGTAGGCGGTGACGCGCAGGCCCTTGCGCACCGCGAGCGCCATAAACGTGAGGAAGTGGCACTGCATCAGCGAGGCGATCATCAGCGTCTCGGGATTCGGCAGTGCACCGTCGCCGCCGAACACGGGGGGCGACGAAGCTTCGATGCTCGCGCCGTTGCCGAAGGACAGCCGCGTCGTGCGGTTCCAGTGCTGCGCGTCGAAGGCTTGCGACTCGGGTTGCCCCGCCCAGGCGAGGCTTCCTTCGAAGTGATGTTCAGTGGTCATGCAGGAATCCCGTTCAGCCGCCGCCGACCGCGACGACGATCTCGAGGCGATCGCCCGGCACGAGCGTTTCGGTTTCGTGGCGGCTGCGCGGCACGATCTCGCCGTTGCGCTCGACCGCAACACGCCGGCCAGTCAGGTCGAGCTGGGCCAGCAGCCCGGCAACCGTACCGGGCGAGGGCAGGGGGCGCGGCTCACCGTTGACGAGGATGGAAGTCATGGGCGGATTGTCGCATGCGGGAGCGCGCCCGCCGGGCATGCCCCCGCAGTGCAGCGGCACGGTACACTAGGCGCCGCGCGGGTGTAGTTCAATGGCAGAACGGCAGCTTCCCAAGCTGCATACGAGGG
>CAZBTE010000003.1:11538-26760 GCA_964494665.1 uncultured Limnobacter sp. | reverse complement strand
GCGTCGCCGGGCGGCGCTGCGCCGCCGCCGGTCGCGTCGACGGCACCTGCCGTGCCGCCGGCGGCAACGCCCGATGAAGCACGGTCGGACGCCAGCTACCTGTTGCAGGCCGGTGCTTTCCGCTCCTCCTCCGATGCCGAGGCCATGAAGGTCAAGCTCGCGCTGATCGGATTCGAGGCGCGCGTGATCAACGCCGAGGTCAACGGCCAGACCCTGTACCGCGTTCGGGTAGGACCATACGCGCAACTCGACGCGATGAATCGCGCGCGGGCCCGGCTGGCCGAAAACGGCATCGAGGCCTCGGTCGTGCGCCAGCGCTGAACCCCGACCGCTCCGACGTCCCAGGAGAAACGATGATCGAAGCTCGCAGACGATGGATGCTCGCCGCCGCCGCGGCAACCGCCGCCACGGCGTTCGCGCGGCCTGCAGCCGCGCAGGGTGCGCCGCGCGAAGGGCGCGACTTCCGGCGGGTCAAGCCGGTGCAGGCCACCGAGGCGCCCGCCGGCAAGATCGAGGTGATCGAGTTCTTCTGGTACGGCTGCCCGCACTGCAATACGCTCGAACCGCTGTTGAACGCGTGGGCGAAGAAACTGCCCGACGACGTCGTGTTGCGGCGCGTGCACGTACCGTTCGGCGAGCGCCGCCACCAGCAGCTCTACTACACGCTCGAGTCGATGGGCAAGGCGCAGGAGCTGGGCGACAAGGTCTTCCACGCGATCCACGTCGATCGCGACCGACTCGACACGCTGGACAGGATGACCGCGATGCTCGGGCGCAATGGCGTCGATGCCAAGCAGTTCGCCGATACCTTCGAGTCGTTCGCGGTGCGCACCAAGATGCGCCGCGCGGCGCAGGTCTCCGATGCCTACGGCGTCGATGGCGTGCCGGCGATGGCAGTCAACGGCAAGTACTACACGGCGCCCAGCATGGCGGGCGGCAACGAGGCGGCGCTGCGCACGATCGACTGGCTGATCGCGCAGGAGCGGCAGGCGCGCAAGTAGCGCGGCCCGCTGCGCAGCACGCCGGCTCGCGCATGAGGGTCTTCGTCACCGGAGCCTCGGGCGGCATCGGCGAAGCGATTGCGCGCGAATACCACCGCCGCTTTCCGACGCTGCGCATCGGACTGGCGGCACGCCGCGCGGACGAGCTGGAGCGCGTGGGCGCGACGCTTGCCGGCGCGCACGTCTACCGCTACGCACTCGACGTGACCGACCGCGATGCGCTGGCACGCGCCGCCGCGGATTTCGTCGCGCAGGCCGGCGGGCCGCCCGACGTCGTGATTGCCAATGCCGGGATCAGCGCCGGCACGCAGACCGGCGATGCGAAAGACGCCGTGGTCTTCCGGCGCATCATGGAAGTCAACCTGCTGGCGATGGCCGATACCTTCGCGCCGTTCGTCGCCGAGATGCGGGACCGGCGCGCCGGTACGCTGGTGGGCGTCGCCAGCATGGCAGGCCTACGCGGCATGCCCGGTGCGGGCGCCTACAGCGCGTCCAAGGCGGCTGCGATCGCCTATCTCGAGAGCCTGCGCGTCGAGCTGCGCGGCAGCGGCGTGCGGGTGGTGACGCTGGTGCCCGGCTATGTGCGCACCGCGATGACCGCGCGCAACCCGTACCGGATGCCGTTCCTGATCGACGCCGATCGCTTCGCGTGGCATGCGGTCGACGCCATCTCGCGCGGGCGACCGTACGTGATCATTCCGTGGCCGATGCGCCCGGTGGCGGTGTTCCTGCGCGTGATGCCCCGCTGGCTCTTCGACACGCTGTTCGCGCGCGCACCGCGCAAGCCGCGCGCCGTGCAGCCGCGATGACGCGCGCCAACGGGATCGCGCCGCTGGGGCAGCGCCGATGAAGCCGCGCATCGTCTCGCTGGTCCCCAGCCTGACCGAGTTGCTGTGCACGCTGGGCTTGCGCGAGTACCTCGTCGGACGCACCGGGTTCTGCATTCATCCGCGCGACAGCCTGCGCGAGGTGCCGAAAGTGGGCGGTACCAAGGACGTGGACATCGAGAAGGTGCGGCGACTCGCGCCGACGCACCTGGTGGTGAACGTCGACGAGAACGAGAAGCCCGTGGTGGAGCGGCTCGCGCAGTTCGTGCCGAACGTGATCGTCACGCATCCGATCGGGCTGGACGACAACCTTGCGCTGTTCGAGCGCTTCGGCGCAGAGTTCGGTGCCGTGCCCGGGGTGCGCGAGAGCGCTGCCCGGCTGTCGCGCGAACTGGGCGAGGCGCGCGAAGCGGCACGCGCACGGCGGTTCGCGCCGCTGCCGGTGCTGTACATGATCTGGAAGGATCCGTGGATGAGCATCGGGCGCGACACGTTCATCGCCAGCATGCTGGCCGAAGCCGGCATGCACTCGGTGATCGACGCCGCCGAACCCCGCTATCCGACGCTGTCACTGCGGCAGATCGCCGACAGCGGTGCGCGCGCCGTGCTGCTGTCGTCCGAGCCGTATCGCTTCGCCGAGGCGCACTGCACGGAACTGTACGATGCGCTGTCGGCACAGGACGGTGCCGCGCCGGACGCAGGGCGCGCACGGCCGACCTGCGCGACGATCGACGGCGAAATGGCGTCGTGGTACGGCAGCCGCGCAATCGCGGGGGTGCGCTACCTGGTCGGCTATCGCGATCGTCTCGCTGCCATGCTGGAAGCGGGGTCGCACGACGGAGGGAATCGATGAAATCGGGATCGGTACGCTGGGCACGCGGGTCGGCGCGACGAAGTGCGATCGTGCTTCGCATGGCGCCGGCAGGGCTCGCGCTTGCGCTGGCGGCATGCGCCGGAACGCAGGTGCACCAGGGCTCGCGCGGTGCGCCTGCGCCCGACATGGCAGGCGGTGCCGGCGCTTCGGCGCCGGGCCAGGCAACGCCGGGCGCGACGTCGCGGCGCGGCGGCTATTACCTCGACGATGGCCCGGGGCAGACCCCGCCGGTCGACCTGGCGTCGATTCCCGACGCGACGCCGCGCGCCGAGCCGCTGCTGCCGCGCACGCTGCGGCCGTACTCGGTGTTCGGCAAGCAGTACACGCCGATGACGCGGATCGAGCCGTTTCGCCAGCGCGGCATTGCCTCGTGGTACGGCAGGCGCTATCACGGCCAGCCGACCTCCAGCGGCGAGCGCTACGACATGTACGCGATGACCGCCGCGCACCCGACGCTGCCGATCCCGAGCTACGTGCGGGTGACGCACACCGGCAACGGGCGCAGCGTGGTCGTGCGGGTGAACGATCGCGGACCGTTCCTGCACGGCCGCGTGATCGACCTGTCCTACACCGCCGCCGCCAAGCTCGGCTACATCGAGGCGGGCAGTGCCGAAGTCGACGTACAACTGATCACGCAGTTCGACGGCGCCGATGCGCCTGTAGCGACGGCGGCGACGGCGAACGTGGCCGCGACGAACGTGGCGACGGCGAATGCTTCCCCGCCCGGTGCGCCCGCGGCTGCGTCGTCCGAACCGCTGCGCCTGAACGTGGAGACGATCCACGCCGTTGCGCCAACGATGCCTGCTGCGCCAGAGGGAACGCCGGCTGCAGCGACGAACGCTGTCGCCCCGGTGGCCACCGCATCGTTCCGGGCCCCGGAGTCGGTCCCTGCCGCGGCTTCCGCCTCCGTCCCGGCATCCGCCTCAGTCCCGGCAACGGTCCCTGCCCCCGCATCGGCCCCCGCGCGATCCGCGGCACCGGCATCGGCCGCTGCGCCCGAACGCGGCTTCTGGCTGCAGTTCGGCGCGTTCCACTCGCTCGAGAACGCGCGCAGCGCCATGACGGCGCTCGCTCGCCGGTTCGCCTGGATCGGTGCTTCGTTCGACATCCAGCAGGAGGGGCCGCTCTACAAGGTGCAGGCCGGCCCCTGGCCGCGGCGCGATCAGGCGCTGGCCGCCGGCGAGCGCGTCCGCGCCACCACGCAGTTGCAGCCCTTCGCGACCTGGCGCTGAAATCCCTACTGCGGTTCCGGACGTTTCAGCGCGAGTGCCATTTGGTAGAGCTCGCGATGCGGCAGCCCGCTCGCGCGTTGCGCGACCCTGACCGCGTGGCTGAGCGGCAGCGCTTCGAGCAGCGCTGCCAGCAGCGTCGACGCCTCGATCGTCACGGTGCGGACGTCTGCCCCGCCGGACGCGGCGCCGGGGTCGTCGTCCGACGGTTCGGCGCAACCGGAATCGCTGCAAGTGGCGCCGGTGTCGTGGCGCTGCGGATCGTAGTCGGGGGCCGCGACCACCAGCACGTACTCGCCGCGTTCGCGGTTCGGGTCGGCGGCGAGCCAGTCGACGGCTTCGCCCGCGCGGCACACGTGGATCTCCTCGAAGCGCTTGGTGAGCTCGCGTCCGAGCGCAATCCAGCGTCCGGGGCCGCAGGCCGAGGCGATTGCCGGCACCGTGCGCGCGATGCGGTGCGGCGCCTCGAACAGCACGAACGGATGCGGCATGCGCGCGAGTACCGCCAGCCGTGCGTCGCGTGCGCCGGTACGTGCCGGCAGGAAGCCCTCGAAGTGAAAGGGACCCTCCACCAGTCCGCACGCCGACAGCAGCGCAACCGGCGCGCTCGGCCCCGGTATCGGCACGACGCGATGCCCCGCGCGCAGCGCCATCGCCACGATCCTTGCACCGGGATCGCTGACGGCAGGCGTGCCGGCATCGCTCACCAGCGCGACGTCGTTGCCCCGGTCGAGTAATTCGACGATGCGTGCCCCGGCCTCGCGCTCGTTGTGCCGGTGCGCCGCCATCGGCCGGGCAGTCGATCCGACGTGTTCCAGCAGCACTCTCGAGGTGCGTGTATCTTCGGCGGCCACCACGGCTACCGCGCGCAACACCTCCGCAGCACGCCGGCCGAGATCGGCGAGATGACCGATGGGGGTCGCCACTACATATAATGAGCCGACCGGTGCAGCGTCGTGCTGATCGTCCCTGCCGGTATCCGAAGACGGTTTCGTCATCCGACCCATGATGCTCGTTCGTCGCGACATGCTGCGTGCCCTGGCCGGTGCCGTGCTCGGCGCAGCGCCGGCATTGTCCGCGCTCGCCCAGGACGACACAAGCGCGATCGGGGCCGAGAGCCGGGGGACGGCCTCGCGCGATCGCAAGCTGGTCGGCAAAGGTCCGATCGGGGTGGCGCTGCTGGTGCCTCCCGACAGCGGTATCTACCGGCGCGCGGCACAGGCGCTGATCGCCGGCGTGCTCGCCGCGCACGCGCGCGACGGCAGCTCGGTGACGCTCGAGATCATCGAGGTCGACGAGGACATCGTGGCGCTGCGCGCGCTGTACGACGAACTGCAGCGACGCGGCTTCTCGATGGTCATCGGACCGCTGGTGCGCAGCGCGGTCAGCCTCGTCGCCGAGGCGGGGCCGCCGCCGGTGTTCACGCTGGCGCTGAACCAGCCCGAGCGCGACGCCATCCCCGCCAACATGCTGAGCTTCTCGCTGGCGATCGAGGCGGAGGCGCGCCAGGTGGCGTCGATCGCATGGGACGAGGCGGCCACCGCGACCGCGTCGCGCCGTCCGCGCGCCGCCGTGGTGCAGGACGCCACGGCGCTGGGGCGGCGCGCGGCGGCAGCGTTCGCCACGCGCTGGCGGGACCTCGGCGGCGACATCTACGAGGCAATCGACGCCGGCACGGGAACGGTCGGGCGGCTGCAGTCCGCCGTCGCGCGACTGAAGGCCGACGTCTTCTTCGTCTCGGCCCCGCCCGGCGTGGCCGGCGCGCTGCGCATCGCGCTGGGCGGCCGTGCGACGATCTACGGCACGTCGATGCTGAACAGCGGTGCAGTGCCGGGCGCGACATCGCCGGCGCTCGACAGCGATCAGTCGGCCGATGCCCGGCGGCGCGGCGCCCGCGGCGCCGAGCGCGAATCCGCGCCGGTCGTGATCCGGTCCCCGGAGCTGGACGGGATACGCCTGGTGGACATGCCGTGGCAGGTCCAGCCCGACAGTCTCGCAGTGATGGCCTACGAGAAGCCGGCCGCGATGCACATGGAGTTGCAGAAGCTCTACGCGCTCGGCATCGATGCGTTCCGCATCGCCGTGCACCTGCTCGCTCGCGGCACCGACGCGGAGCTCGACGGCGTGACCGGACGCCTGCGCCTGCCGTCGTACGGCGGCGTCATCGAGCGTGAAGGCGTACTCGCCGAATATCGCGAGGGTGTGCTGGTGCCGTTGACGGTGCAATGACGCGCCGCTCGCCGACGCAGGCGAGCGGCGACGCGGCCGAGGCGCGCGCGCTCGATTTCCTGCTCGAACGAGGGCTGCGCCTGCTCGAGCGCAACGTATCGAGCCGCCTGGGCGAGATCGACCTCGTGATGCGCGACGGCGAGGCGATCGTGTTCGTCGAAGTGCGCAGCCGCGCGAGAGCCGCGTTCGGCGGCGCCGCGGCTTCGGTCGGGCTGGCCAAGCAGCGCCGCCTGCGCCGCGAGGCGCAGCGCTACCTGAATGCGCGCTTCGGCGATCGCTGGCCGGCGTGCCGCTTCGACGTGTGCGCGCTCGATGGCGCGTCGATCGACTGGATCCGCGACGCGTTCTAGCGCCGCGTGCTGCCGCAGCGCACGTCGCACGCGCACGGGTGCGGCGATCACGCGTCGCGTCCGGGGCGGTCGGCAGGACCCCGCCGGTATAATCAGGCTTCGGCGACGCCGTCTGTCCGCGCCGCGGACTTCGGTGCCGCGCCGGTCCGCTGCCCATGAGCCTCGTCGATCGCATTCGCCAGCACTTCGAAGACAGCGCCGAACTCAAGCGTGTTGCCGTCAATGAGCTCGCGGCACCCATTGCGCAGGCGATCGAGTTGATGACGGCCGCGCTGTCGGCCGATCGCAAGCTGCTCATCTGCGGCAATGGCGGCTCGGCCGCCGACAGCCAGCATATGGCCGCCGAGCTGGTCGGCCGCTTCGAGCAGGAACGGCCGGAGTTGGCCGCGATCGCACTGTCCACCGACACGTCGGTGCTCACGGCGGTTGCCAACGACTACGGCTTCGAGCAGGTGTTCGCCAGGCAGGTGCGCGCGCTCGGGCGCGAAGGCGACGTGCTCGTCGCGATCTCCACCAGTGGCGGCTCGCCCAACGTGCTTGCAGCGGTGCACGCCGCGCAGGAACGCGGACTCGCGGTGGTGGCACTCACCGGTCGCGGCGGTGGCGCGATCGGTGCCTCGCTGCGCAACGGCGACATCCACCTGTGCGTGCCGCACGAGCGCACCGCGCGCATCCAGGAAATCCACCATCTGATCATTCACTGCCTGTGCGACGGCATCGACGCGTCGCTGCTCGGCGAATGAAGTCGTGACACAAGGAGAAGAGATGAAAACCCCCGCTCGCCTTACCCTGGTCGCCGTGCTGCTTGCTTCCGCGCTCGGTGCCGGCGGTTGTGTGCCACTGGCCGCAACCGGCGCGGCCGTCGGAACGCTGGCCGCGATCGATCGCCGCACCATCGGTGCGCAGACCGAAGACCAGGAGATCGAGTTGCGGGCCGCGAGCCGCATCCGCGAAGCGATCAAGGATTCGGCAGGCATCAGCGTCACCAGCTACAACCGAAAGGTGCTGCTCACCGGGCAGGCCGCCAGCGTCGAGGACAAGCGTGCCGCCGAGGCGACCGTCGGGCAGCTGCCGAACGTTCGCTCGATCCACAACGAGCTGCAGGTGCTCGGGCGTCCGTCCTTTTCGACCTCTGCTGCCGATACCGCGATCACTGCGCGCGTGAAGGCCGCGTTCGTCGAGGCGCAGGACCTGCACGCCAACGTGATCAAGGTCATCACCGAATCGGGCAACGTCTACCTGATGGGGCTGGTGTCGCGTCGCGAGGCCGATCGCGCCGCGCAGGTCGCCAGCCGCGTGGCAGGCGTTCAGCGCGTGGTCACCGTCTTCGAGTTCATCACCGAAGAAGACGCCAAGCCGCGCAGCGCGCCGCAGTAACTGACGCCCGCAGCGGCATCGCCGCGACACCCCGTCGAGGGCGCCGCCGACGAGGCTGGCGACCCCGACGGACGGATGCTGCCGCCGGTCCGACGAGCGGCACGCGCACAGCGCTCATGCGTGCCGCTTTCGGCGGACAATTTCTCATCGTTCATTGCGCGTTCGCGCAACGGTGAGATCACATGTCTGGCGGATCGATGCTGCTGTGGGGAGTGCTGCTGGCGACGATCGCCTGGATCGTGGTCGTATTCAACCGATTCGTCGCGCTGCGCAATCGTTACCAGAACGCGTATGCGCAGATCGACGTGCAGCTCAAGCGCCGCTACGACCTGATCCCGAACCTGGTGACGGCCACCCGCGCCTACCTGGCGCACGAGCGACAGACACTGGAGGCGGTGATCGCCGCGCGGCAGCGCGCCGCAGACGCAAGCCAGAACGCACGGCTTCATCCGCAGGATGGCGCCGCACTGGGCGCGCTGGCAGCAGCCGAGGTTGCGCTGGCTTCGCCGCTGACGCGCCTGCTGGCACTGGTCGAGCAGTATCCGGAGCTGCAGGCGGACGAGACGGTGCAACGTCTCACCGAGGAACTCGGTACCACCGAGAATCGCATCGCATTTGCCCGCCAGGCCTTCAACGACCAGGTGATGGGCTACAACACCGAGGTCGAATCGTTCCCGGCTTCGCTGGTTGCGACGATGTGCGGTTTCCGCCGCGCCAGCATGCTGCGCGCGACCGCCTCGGCGCAGGAACGTCAGGCGGTCGCCGTCGCGCTCTGAGACCGGGCGCGCAACGATGGACTTTTACGCCCACCAGGATCGGGCGAAACTGGCCTCGCACAGGCTGACCGCGCTGTTCGGGCTGTCGCTGGCCGCAGTGGTCGCCGCAGTGAACGGCGCCGCCGCGCTCGGCTGGCTGGTGATGGGTGGCGGTACCCACTGGCCGCCGTACTTCTTCGCGACCAACACCTTCGTCACGCTGTTGATCGTGTTCGGCGGCGCATGGGTCGAATTGCATCGACTGCGCGAGGGCGGCGCCGTGCTGGCCGAGCGGCTGGGGGCGCGCGCGCTCGACGACACGCTGCCCCTGCACCGCCGGCTGCGCGACGTCGCCGAGGAAGTCGCGATCGGCGCCGGCGTACCAGTGCCGTCGCTGTACGTGCTCGACGAGTCGTCGATCAACGCGCTCGCCGCCGGCGAGCGCCCCGGGCTGGCCGCGGTGATCGTGACGCGCGGCGCGCTCGAGCGCCTGCGGCGCGCCGAGTTGCAGGGCGTCGTCGCGCACGAGTTCGCGCATATCGTCGGCGGCGACGGCGAGTTGAACCTGCGTCTCACCGGTGCGCTGTACGGGCTGTGCTCGCTGCGGCTGGCGGGTTATCGCCTCGTTGCCGGCGCCACCGCCACCGATGCAGGACCGTTCGGGCGGCTCGGTTTCCTGCGCCTGGTCGCGCTGGTGGCCGGCCTGCTGTTGTCGGTCGTGGGCATGCTGGGCGTGCTGGCCGCACAGGTGCTGAAGGCAGGCGTCAGCCGGCAGCGCGAGTTCCTTGCCGATGCGCTGGCGGTGCAGATCACGCGCGATCGCGACGGACTGGGCTGCGCGTTGCGCCGCATTGCCAGCGAGCAGGCGCAGCCGCTGAAGTCGGACTACGCAGCGCTGGTGAGCCACTTCCTGCTGGTGCAGCCGGGCGGCCTGCGCGAGTGGTTCGACACCCATCCGCCGCTGGCCGAGCGCATTCGCCGACTCTATGGAAGACGCGTCGGGCCGGTCACCGGCAAGGCATGTGGCGGGCGCGACGCGCACGACGCGGGGACGGCGCGCGAGGGACAGGCTGCACCCGAAGGTGGATCCGGTGCCACGTGCGCGGGCCGCTGCAGCGACGCGGCGGGCGGCGACGTCGCGACGCTGCCGATGTCGAGCGGCGCGTCGGCCTGGGGCGAAAGCGCGCAGGCCTTCACTGCGGGTGCGGAGCCGGCGGGAGGGGGCGCCCCGTACATCGACACCATTCCCTACGTGCGTCCGGCGCCGTCGCCGGCCCTGGCGGACGCGGACAACGGCCCGGGAGTGCATGCCTCGGCGCTCATCACGCAGATCCGCTCGTCATCGCTGGGCTTCGAGACCGCCGCGCGCTGGCTGGTGGCGCTGGTCGCTGGCGTCGCGGTCGACGAGCCGGACGATGCGCTGCGCGCCTCGCTGCGGTGGCTCGTGTCCCCCGACGGCGGCTCGCTGCGCGTGCCGTTGCTCGAACTCGTGCTCGCACGCGTGCGCCGCTGGAGCAGCGCGCACCGCCGCGAGCTGCTCGATCGCTGCCGGCGCGCCATCGAGCACGACGGCCGCATTCACTCGGCCGAATGGATCTACTACACGCTGGCGCGCCACCGCCTGGCGTCGAACTCCGGTGGCGTCTCGCGGCGGCGCCGCACCGGCGTGCCCCGGCAGGCGCAGAGCCGCGCGCTGGCCGCGCTGTTCGCGATGGCCGCCGCGGTCGGCGAAGCATCCGCGCGCACTACGCGCGACGCGCTGGCTGAAGTGTGCGCGATGCTCGAGATCCCGCCGCCTGCGTCGACGCCCGACGAGGTCGGCACGACCGAGCTGGCGCTCGCGCTCGACGCGCTGGTTGCCCTGCCGCCTCTCGACAAGCCGGTGCTGCTGAAGGTGCTGGTCACGCTCGGGCGCACGCCGGGCGATCCGAACTACGACGCCTTCGTGCGCGCGGTTGCCGCGGCGATCGACTGTCCGGTGCCGCGCGTCACCGGCCAACGCATCGCGGCGCGCCGGGATGCGCCGGTTGCGGCCTGAGCGGCCGGCGCTCAGCGCGGCCGCCCGCCCTTGTGCACGCCGTGCACGTGGCCGCGCGCCGGCACGGGCGCGCCGCCGCGCGCGACTTCCGTCAGGCCTGCCAGGATCCCGCAGTGCGCAGCGTCGCGCACTTCGCCGCAACGCTCGCGCAAGACCCTGAGCTGCTTCTCGAGCTGGCGCAGCTCGCGGATGCGGTCGGCCACGTGGTCGATGTGCCGGTCCAGCAGCGCATTGACCTCGCCGCAGTCGCCGAACGGCGCGTCGCGAAAGCCCAGCAGCAGGCGGATCTCGTCGAGCGTCATGTCCAGGCCGCGGCAATGCCGGATGAACGACAGGCGCTCGACGTGGGCATCGCCGTAGACCCGGTAGTTGCCCGCGCTGCGGGCCGCCTGGGGCAGCAGCCCCTCGCGCTCGTAGTAGCGGATGGTCTGCGCGTTCGTCCTGGTCGCGCGCGCCAGCTCGCCGATCTTCATGCCGGGCTCCGTCAGGTTCGGTCGATGGGCACAGTATCGCGCGCGTCTGCTTGACCCTGCAGTTGCTGCAGGGTTTTCAATGGTCGGCATGCAAGCGTCAACGCCTTCGCCAAGCGGGTCGGCCGCCAGTTCCGCGGTGTTCAGCATTCCGGCCATGGACTGTGCCGCCGAGGAGGCCGAAATCCGTCACGCGCTGGCCGGCGTGGCCGGCGTGCGCGGACTGCGCTTCGAGCTCGCCACGCGCCGGTTGCGCATCGACGCCCCGGCCGCGGCGATCCCCCACGCGCTGGAGGCAATTCGCCGTGCAGGCTTCGAGGTGCGGCCGCTGCAGGCCGGCGCGCCGGCTCGCCACGGCCACGACGAGTCGCCCGAGCGGCCATGGCGCGCGGGCCTTGCGCTGGTGCTGGCGCTGGCGGCCGAGTTGCTCCACTTCGTCGGGCTGCCGGCGTCGTTGCCTGCGCCGGCCGGCCTGCCGTTGGCCGAAGCCCTGGGCATGGCGCTCGCGGCGGTGGCGATCGCGCTGGCCGGATTCTCGACCTACCGCAAGGGACTGGGCGCGCTGCGGCGCGGGCGGCTGAACATCAGCGCGCTGATGACGGTGGCCGTCACCGGCGCCTTCCTGATCGGCGAGTGGCCCGAGGCCGCAATGGTGATGGCGCTGTACGCAATCGCGGAGCTGATCGAGGCGCGCGCCGTGGATCGCGCGCGCCACGCGATCGCGCGGCTGCTCGACTTGTCGCCCGATACCGCCGAAATGCGTGCCGGCAACGACGGCTGGCGGCTCGTGCCCGCCGCCGAGGTGCCGCTCGATGCGATCGTGCGCGTGAAGCCCGGGGCGCGCATCCCGCTCGATGGCGTGATCACGGCGGGCGCCAGTGCAGTCGACCAGGCGTCGGTGACCGGCGAGAGCATCCCGGTGGACAAGGGGGTCGGCGACGCGGCGTACGCAGGCACCGTCAACACCACCGGCACGCTGGAGTTGCGCGTGAGCGCCGTGGCGGGCGACAGCACGCTGGCGCGCATCATCCATGCGGTCGAACAGGCGCAGGCGGCGCGTGCGCCGACGCAGCAGTTCGTCGACCGTTTCGCCGCCATCTACACGCCGCTGGTGTTCGTGCTGGCGCTGGCGGTGGCGCTGCTGGCGCCCTGGTTGCTCGACTGGTCCTGGACGGATGCGCTGTATCGGGCGCTGGTGCTGCTGGTGATCGCCTGTCCGTGCGCGCTCGTGATCGCCACGCCGGTGACAGTCGTCAGCGGGCTGGCCGCTGCCGCGCGGCGCGGCGTGCTGATCAAGGGCGGCGTGCACCTGGAAGGCGCGGCGTCGCTGAAGGCGGTCGCCTTCGACAAGACCGGCACCATCACCGAAGGGCGGCCGCGGCTGGTGGCCACCGAGTCGATGGTCGATGGCGACGATGCGCAGCGTGCGCTGCGCTGGGCCGCGGACCTGGCGCAGCACTCGGACCATCCGGTCGCGAAGGCGGTTGCGCAGGGCATCGCGCAGGGCAGCGCGCAGGGCAGCGCGCAGGGCAGTGCGCCGGCAAGCGCGCAGGGCAGCGGTGCCGTCGACGCGTTCACCGTGCTGCCCGGCCGCGGCGTGCAGGCGCGCATCGATGGCCGCACGTTGGTGCTGGGCAACCACCGGCTGATCGAGGAGCGTGGCCTGTGCAACGCCGCCATCGAGGCGCGACTGGCCGGGCACGAAGCGCTGGGACGCACCGTGACCCTGCTGGCCGATGCCGGGCGTGTACTGGTGATCTTCGCAGTGGCCGACACGACCCGCGAACGGGCGCGCGAGGCGCTCGCCGGACTGCACGCGCTGGGCGTGGCCTCGGCGATGCTGAGCGGCGACAACGCGGTGACGGTGCGCGCGATCGCCCGCGATGCCGGCATCGACGACGCGCGTGGCAACCTGTTGCCGGACGACAAGCTTGCTGCAATTGTGGCGCTGCGCGAGCGCTACGGGCCGGTGGCAATGGCCGGAGACGGCATCAACGACGCACCGGCGCTCGCGCGCGCCGACATCGGCATCGCGATGGGGGCGGCCGGCACCGACATCGCGATGGAAGCTGCCGACATCGTCATCATGAACGACGACCTGCGCCGCATTCCGGACACGATCCGCCTGTCGCGCCGCGTGCAGGCAGTGCTGCGGCAGAACATCGTGCTGGCACTGGGCATCAAGCTCGCGTTCCTGATGCTGGCGCTGGCTGGCAGCGCCACGATGTGGATGGCGGTGTTCGCCGACATGGGCGCCAGCCTGCTGGTCGTGTTCAACGGCCTGCGCCTGCTGCGGGCGAACGGGATGGCGCGCCCGGACGAACATCCGTGAACGATCGCGCGATCACACGGTGGCGGATCTTTCGGTGGAGAATGTTGGCGGGACGGGCGCCGGATCGAAGGGAGGGATCGATGCGCAGGCAGTTCTTGAGCGTCATGGTGGGCGCCGTGCTGGCCGCCGGCGTCTCGCTGGTCGCGCGCGCGACACCCGATTCCGGAAGCAGCTTCTTCATGCCGCTGTTCGGTGACCTGAAGGCCGAGCTCGAAGCCGCGCGCAACGATGGGCGCAAAGGCATCGTGCTGATCTACGAGATGGATGGCTGTCCGTTCTGCGAGCGGCTGAAGCGAGTCGCCCTGAGATCGCCCGACGTGCGTCGCTACTACCATGCCAACTTCCTCGTCTATCGCATCGATGTCAGGGGAGCGACCGAGCTCACGGCGTTCGATGGCGCAGTCGGCACGGAATCGTCCTTCGCCAAAGGCCAGGGCGTCCGCGAGACACCGACGATCGCCTTCTACGATCTCGGCGGCAGCGAGTTGACCCGCCTCGTCGGGCCGCCGACGGACGCGGCCGAGTTCCTGCTGCTCGGGCGCTACGTCGTGGAGGGTCACTACAGGTCGCGCGCTTTTCCCGTATTCAGGCAGATGCAGAAGCAGGGGGCGAAGTGATCGGCGTGCGGCCGTGGGGCCTTGCGGCCATGGTGACGGCAGCGCTGCAGCTTCCGGCCGCATTCGGCGCTCACGCCGTGGCCGCGGAATTGACTGTGGAAGAGGCGATTGCCGCCGCCGTACGGCCCGGCCACCTGTCTGGCGACGCGGTACTCCGGATTGCCGAGCGCTGGCCGAGCCGGAACTTCGACGACGTACCGTGGGATCTGCTGCCGCGCGACGCGGCGCTGCGCCACCATGCCCGCGCTCGATTCTTCGACGTGGTGTTGGTCGATCTGGAGGAAGGCTGGCTGAACGAACGGATCGCGATCGCGTTCGTGCGGTTCGAGCGGGCGCGCGGTGGCACGGCGCCGCATGGCGCGCCGCTGCTCGGCCTGGAAAGCCGGTACCGTGACCTGCTCGCGCAGCGCGACGCCGTTCGCGCGGAGCAACGCAGTGCCCGCTCTCTGCTGGCGATCGCAATGCGCAGGCCGGGCGAATTGGCGAGCGACCTCGTGGAGCCGCCCATCGAGGTGAGGACAGGGGTCGAGGAGCAGCTCGTTCCCGCCGCCGGGTCCGCGTCTTCACGCACCGGAAAGGCGGCCGCGCGTCTGCACGCGTACCTCGCCATGCGCGGGCGGGCCGTCGTGAGCGCGGGTGCGGAACTCGGTGCAGCACGCAAGGCCTTGGAGCATGCCGAGGCGTCGCAGGACGAGCGCCGCGCGGAGCTCGCAACGCAAGGCGAGGGCGGCTCGGCTCTCGACGAGGCAATGGCGGGCGTGGCGCACGCCCAGATGCAGTTGTACCGGGCCAGCTACCGGGCGATCCTGTATCGCGAGATTGCCGAAACGCTCGCAGCCACTCTTCCCTGATGGCAGAGGTACCGCCCACGCGGGGCTTGACAGCCGCTTCGATAGTTTGATAGTTTGACGATTATGGAAACATCAAACGTAGTCATGGCGCTTGCCGCGCTCGCCCAGGAGACGCGCCTGGCCGTCTACCGGCTGCTGGTCGAGCACGCGCCGGAAGGCCTGCCGGCCGGGCAGATCGCCGGGCAACTCGGCCTTCCCGCGCCTACGCTCTCCTTCCACCTCAAGGAGTTGTGGCGCGCCGGGCTGATCTCGCCTCGCCAGGAAGGACGATT
>CAZBTE010000003.1:0-11528 GCA_964494665.1 uncultured Limnobacter sp. | reverse complement strand
CGCCGACCTCGCCGCCATGAACGCGCTGGTCGGCTACCTGACCGAGAACTGTTGCCGCGCCGGCTCCGGCTGCGGCCCGTCGTGCGCACCGACGGGAGCGCGGCAATCCGCAGCTGCCCCTCCGAAGCGACGGAAGGCGGCGGCCTGAGCCGCTTCATGGTCGCCTGCGCGTCAACGCAGCGCTGTTCCGCGGGCGCCCCCCACCCACCATTCGACGGAGTGTTCACATGTCAACGAGCGCCGATATCAAGGAAGTCGTCAAGGAGAAGTACGGCCAGGCAGCCAGCCTCGTACGCACGGGCAGCACGAGTTGCTGCGGCACTGCTCCGGGGCTCGCGGATAGTTGCGACCCCATTACCGCCAACCTCTATGACGCGACGCAAGCAGGCGAGGTACCGGAGGAAGCGCTGAAGGCGTCGCTGGGCTGCGGCAACCCCACGGCGCTGGCGCAGCTGAAGCCGGGCGAGGTCGTGCTCGACCTCGGCTCCGGCGGCGGCATCGACGTGATCCTCTCCGCCCGCAGGGTGGGCCCCACCGGCAAGGCGTACGGTCTCGACATGACGGACGAGATGCTGGCCCTCGCGCAGGAGAACCTGCGCAACAGTGGCCTCGCCAACGTCGAATTCCTGCGCGGCGAGATCGAGGACATTCCCCTGCCGGACAATGCCGTGGACGTGATCATCTCGAACTGCGTGATCAACCTGTCCGGCGACAAGGACCGTGTGCTCAAGGAGGCGTTTCGGGTCCTGAAGCCCGGCGGCCGGTTCGCCGTTTCGGACGTCGTGGTGCGCGGCGAGGTCCCCGACGCCATTCGCAAGAGCATGGAGTTGTGGGTCGGCTGCATAGCCGGCGCCCTGACCGAAACCGACTATCGCGCCAAGCTGGCGAGCGCCGGCTTCACGGGGATCGACGTGGAGGTGACGCGCGTCTACGGCTTCGAGGAGGCGGCGACCTTCCTCGCCGGGCAGGGCCTGGATGTCAAGGCGGCTGCGAAGGAGGTCGACGGCAAGTTCGTCAGTGCCTTCATCCGCGCGACCAAGCCTGAGCAGGCGGGCTGTTGTGCAACCGACTGCTGCGGGTAACGTCACGGCATGCGCATCGGTGGCGGTGCCCTTCGCGGCCACCGCCACCGCGATTACCGGGGAATCGGCGCCGCCACTCCCGCTGCCTGCGCCTGCTGGTCGGCGTGGTACGACGAGCGCACCAGCGGGCCCACCGCCGCGTGCGAGAAGCCCATCTTCACGGCCTCGGCCTCGAACATGCGGAACGTGTCCGGATGCACGTAGCGGCGCACCGGCAGATGCGCGTTCGACGGCGCCAGGTACTGGCCGATGGTCAGCATGTCGATGTCGTGCGCGCGCATGTCGCGCATCACCGCCAGGATCTCTTCGTCGGTCTCGCCCAGCCCGACCATCAATCCCGACTTGGTCGGAACGCCGGGCACGCGGCGCCTGAACTCGGCCAGCAGCTTCAGCGAGTGCGCGTAGTCCGAGCCGGGGCGCGCCTCGCGATACAGCCGCGGCACGGTTTCGAGGTTGTGGTTCATCACGTCGGGCGGCGCGGCTTCGAGGATGGCCAGCGCGCGCTCCAGCCGACCGCGGAAGTCCGGCACGAGGATCTCGATGCGCGTGGCCGGCGACAGTTCGCGCACCTTGCGGATGCAGTCGACGAAGTGCTGGGCGCCGCCGTCGCGCAGGTCGTCGCGATCGACGCTGGTGATCACCACGTACGACAGCTTCATCGCGGCGATCGACCTTGCGAGGTTCTCCGGCTCGGCGGCGTCCAGCGGCGCGGGGCGCCCGTGGCCGACGTCGCAGAACGGGCAGCGTCGCGTGCAGGTGTCGCCCATGATCATGAACGTGGCCGTGCCGTGACCGAAGCACTCGCCGATGTTCGGGCACGACGCCTCTTCGCACACCGTGTGAAGCCGGTGCTCGCGCAGGATGCGCTTGATCTCGTAGAAGCGGGTGCCGTGCGAGCCGGCGCGCACGCGGATCCATTCGGGCTTCTTCAGCACTTCGGCAGGCTGCGCGATCTTCACCGGGATGCGCGCCGTCTTTGCCGCGCCCTTCTGCCGGGCGCGCGGGTCGGGGGCGGCGGCAGTGGCCGCGGCAGGCGCGGTGAACGGGGCGGCCGCGGCGGGCGCGGGAGGATCGATCGGGGAGGTCATCGTGCTTTCTCGAGGGAGGCGGCCAGCGCGCGGCCGAAACGCTGCGCGACGTCGGCGATGTCGACGCTGCCGACGCAGCTGCGCAGATCGGTCACTGCGAGTCCCGGGTAGCCGCAGGGGTCGATCCGGGAAAAGGGTTCGAGGTCCATTGCCACGTTCAACGCTACACCATGGTAGCTGCAGCCGCGCGAGATCCTGATTCCCAGCGAGGCGATCTTCGACTGCGCGCTGCCGTCGGCGCCCCGCAGGTACACCCCGGGGGCGCCGGCGCGTCGCACGGCGGCTACTTCGTACGTGGACAGCACGGCGATTGCCGCGTCTTCCAGCCGCGCGACGAACTCGCGCACTGTGAGCGAGCGCCGATGCAGGTCAACGAGCAAGTAAGCAACTACTTGCCCGGGCCCGTGATAGGTCACCTGACCACCGCGCTCGGTACGAACGACCGGGATGTCGCCCGGCGCGTGCAGGTGCTCGGGCCGTGACGCGCGCCCCAGCGTGAACACCGGCGGATGCTCGACCAGCCAGATTTCGTCGCGCGTGCCGGGGCCGCGGTCGAGCGTGAACGCCTGCATCTGCTGGACGGTCGGCAGGTAGGGGCGACGGCGAAAAGCGCGGATGCGCGGCGCCGCGACGGCAGCGTGTCCGGCGTTCGGTGTCACAGCACGATGCGCACCAGCGGATGGGCGGCCAGCGCGCCGTACAGCCGCTCGAGCTGCTCGCGTGACTCGATGCGCACCACCACCGTCAGGCTCAACCAGCGGCCCTGGCTGGACGCGCGCAACTCCATCGTTGCCGGATCGAAGCCCGGCGCATGCTCGGAGACCAGCGCAGCGATCGCCTGCGCGAAGCCGTCGACGCGGCGGCCCATGATCTTCAGCGGAAAGTCGACCGGGAAGTCGAGCAGGCGCTCCAGCCGGTCGAACACGCCACCCGGATCCTGCGCCTCGCCCATCGTCGCTTCGAAGGTGTCGCGCCAGCAGGCGGTCTGCGCCTCAGCCGGCCTTGGCCTGCTGGTAGGCGGCGTGAAGCTTCGCGAACACCGGCCCGGGTCGGCCGTCGCCGACCGGCCGCCCGTCGAGCGTGGTGATGGCCAGCACTTCCTTGGTGGCCGAGCTGAGCAGCAGCTCGTCGGCCACCTGCACTTCCTCGCGCAGGATGCGGCGCAGCTGCAGCGCGATGCCGGTGCGTTCGCACAGCTCCTCGATGAGTCCGTAGCGGATGCCGGTGAGGATCAGGTTGTCCTTCGGCGGACCGTACAGGCGCTCGCCGCGCGCCACCCAGATGTTGCTGGCCGAACCTTCCGTCAGGAAGCCGTCGCGGAACATCACGCATTCGGCCGCGCCCGCCTGCACGGCCGCCTGGCGCGCCATCACGTTGCCGAGCAGCGAGATCGACTTGATGTCGCAGTGCAGCCAGCGCTCGTCGGGCAGCGTGATCGCGGCGACACCCATCGCCACCTGCTCGGCAGGGGGCGGCACCAGCTGGCTCGTCATCGCGAACACCGTCGGTGCGACACCCTGCGGGAACGCGTGGTCGCGGCGCGCCACGCCGCGGGTCACCTGGATATAGACGAACTGGTCGGCCCAGTCGTGGCGTGCGATCAGCTCGGTGACGAGGCGCGTCCAGCCGGAGTCGTCGAGCGGGTTGGTGATGCCGACCGCCGCGAGGCTGCGCTTCAGGCGCTCGAGGTGCTGCGGCCAGCGGAACGGCCGCCTGGCATAGGCCGGTACCACCTCGTAGATGCCGTCGCCGAAGATGAAGCCGCGATCGAGCACCGGCACGCGCGCATCCTCGAGCGCGGTGAACTCGCCGTTCAGGTAGACCGTCTGTGCCATGCTGGTTCCTGCGATGTCGACGCCGGAGATCGCGGCGGTGTGCGTTGCGGTGTTCATCGGGACATCATCATCCGGACGCCGTCCCAGGTGCGGCGCAGCCATCCCGCCGCCTCGACGCCTTCGAGCGCGAGAAGCGGACGCTCCAGCAGCAAGCGGTCGTCGACCTTCACGCGCAGCGTGCCGATGCGCTGCCCCTGCGCGATCGGAGCGACCAGCGGCTGGATGCGCTCGATTTCCGCCCTCACCTTGTCGGCCTGGCCGCGCGGCACGGCAGCGAGCAGCCCGCCTTCGACACCGCCGGGGATCGTGGCCGACTTGCCCTTGAACACCTCGTAGCGGCCCGCCGGCTGGTCCTTGCCGTAGATGCGCACGGCGTCGAAGTTCTGATAACCATAGTTCAGCAGCTTCTGCGACTCGATCGCGCGCGCCGATTCGGAGCTGGTGCCCAGCACCACCGAAATCAGGCGCCGCTCGACGTCGAGGCCGGCCTGCTTGCGATGCGCCGACGCGATCAGGCAATAGCCGGCCGCCTCGGTGTGGCCGGTCTTCATGCCGTCGACGCTCGGATCGATGGCGAGCAGGCGGTTGCGGTTCGGCTGGCGGATGTTGTTGAAGGTGTACTCGCGCTTCGAGTAGAGCGCGTAGTGCTCGGGATGATCGGCGATCAGCCGCGATGCGAGGATGGCCAGGTCGCGCGCTGTCGTGTAGTGCTCGGGATGCGGCAATCCGGTGGCGTTGCGGAACTGCGTGTTGCGCATGCCGAGGCGTTGCGCTTCCAGGTTCATCTGCTCGGCGAACGAGGCCTCGCTACCGGCCAGTGCCTCGGCCAGCACGATCGACGCGTCGTTGCCCGACTGCACGATCATGCCGTTGAGCAACTCCTCGACCGTGGCCGGCTTGGCCGGGTCGACGAACATGCGCGAACCGATGGCCTTCCAGGCGGCCGTCGATACCGCCGGGCGCTGTTCCGGCGTGATCCGCTTCTCCTTGAGCGCGTTGAACGCGAGATAGGCGGTCATCACCTTGGTGAGCGATGCGGGCTCCACCTTCGTGTCGGGCTCGTGCGACGCGAGCACCTGGCCGGTGGTGGCGTCGAGCAGCAGCCACGATCGCGCGGCGATGGTGGGCGGCGCAACCTGCGCAAGACCGGCGTGGGGAGCGACCAGCGAGAACAGCGGCAGAACGACGAGCAGGCAGCGAAACAGCGGTCGGAGCATCGGGGCCTCGTGACAGGCGTGCTGCCGACGCACGCGGGCGCGACCGTTGCCGCGCTCCGTTCGGCGTGCGCACGCTCGGGGAAGCTGGAAGCCACGGATTATAGGGCGCGCGTCGTGCCGACCCCCTGCGCAGCGACGCGCTGCCGCAACGCCGGCGAGCGTTCAGCGTTGGTTGCGCGACTGCTCGAATACCGGGCGCACTGCCGTGACGATGCGCCGCGCGGCCGATTCGCCGTTGCGGTAGTAGACGACATCGACCGCTTCGCGCAGCACGCGGCGCAGCACTTCCATGTTCACGCTGTCGACCACGCGCGCCTCCCACACGTGGCCTGCGCTGCCGAGCTCCGCGTCGAACAGGCCGCGCAGGCTGCGCTTGGCCGCGTCGAGCAGCGCCTGTTCCGCGGCGGCGCGGGCCCGCTGCTGCGCCTCGGTCGGCTCCTCGGCCAGGCCCGCGACCTCGATCAGCCGGTGCGCTTCGAGCGCGGCGATGATCGGACCCAGTTCGCCCGCCCGGGCAAAGGCGCGCAGGTCGCCGGTCCGACGCTGCCCGTCGATCAGCGCGAGGATGCGCCGCGCCGCCGGATCCAGTTCGCGTTGCGGCCCGGCGGCCTCGTCGTGGCCGTCGGCAGTGCGTGCGTAGATGAGCCGCGGGTCGGGTTCGGCGCTCATCTCCGGATCGATCTACAGGGCGCCGCCGCAGCGCTGCAGGAATCCGTCCACGGCCTTGCGCCCGCCGCAGGCTTCGACCACCGACAGTACGGCGGGAAGCAGCGCGCGCAACTCGTCGACCGAGCGCGCGCGCTCGATGCGGATCGCGAAATCGTCGCCGTTGGGACCGATCGAATCGAGCAGGGCCCGTATCACGCGGCTGCGCATTGCGGGCAGGTCCGGTCCGCGGACCGGCGCGTCGGGGTGGTGCGGCGGCGGTGAGGCTGCGCGCGATGCACTGGCCGGACGGGCTACGGGCGGCGCGGGCGCGGCAACGGTCGGCGAAGCCGCGACGTCCGCCGGCGCGGGCACGGCAGCCGGCGCGGGCGCAGCTGCGGGCGTCACTGGGGGCGGGCGTGCCGCATCGGGCGAGCGCACCACGAAGCCGTCGCTCTCGAGGCGTTCGAGGCCCTCGGCGAGATCGGGGCCGGGCAGCATGCGGGCGAGTTCGTCGAAGTCGCGCCGGCCATCGATGAGAATCAACAGTTGCCGCAGCCGGGAGCCCAGCCCGTGACTGCGTGTCTTCAACTCATCGATGCCCTTGTCGGACTTCTGGAACACGCTGCGCGTCGAGATCTCCATCGTGGTCACTCCCCCGGCGTGGGCCGGCCATCGTCGACGTCACCGCGCGGGCCGCCGAACGCGTTCAGCACGATGCGTTTGAGCAGTGTCAGTTTACGATGGAAGAAATGATCCGCGCCGGGCAGGACGACGACCGGCAGATCCTGCCGACGAGCCCAGTCGAACACCGCCTGCAGCGGCACCGTTTCGTCGACTTCGCCGTGTATCACCAGGGTGTCCGGCGGCACCGTGCCGACGTCGAAGCGCGACACGGCGGTACCCACCAGCACCAGCCGCGAGGCCGGTTCGCCTGCTTCGCGCAGGCGGGCCGCCACGCGTGCCTGCACGTAGCTGCCGAACGAGAATCCGCCCAGCACCAGCGGTGGCCGGGTCAGTCCCAGCGACGCCGCGTGTGTGCGCGCATGCGCGACCACCGCGAGCAGATCCTCGGTCTCGCCGATGCCCTCGTCGTAGTGGCCGGCAGACCCGCCCGTGCCGCGGAAGTTCGGGCGCCACGTGACGTGGCCGAGTGCGACCAGCGCCCGGGCGAGGGTCTGCACGACCTTGTTGTCGCGCGTGCCGCCATACAGCGGATGCGGGTGCGCGACCACCGCGATGCCCGTCGGCGCCCCGGCCGGGGAATCGAGCGCGACGTCGATCGAGCCGGCCGGACCGTCGATGCTCAGGGTCCGGGTGCCGGCGTTCATTCCAGTCGCAGGCGTGCGACCGGCGTGCCGTCCCTCAGGTGCGATTCGACGATCTCGTCGATGTCGCTGCGATCGACGAACGTGTACCACACGCCCTCGGGGTACACGACCGCGACCGGCCCTTCGTCGCAGCGGTCGAGACAACCGGCCTTGTTCACGCGCACCTTGCCCGGTCCTGCCAGTCCCAGCGCCTTCACGCGCTCCTTCGCGTAGGCCTGCAGCGGTTCGGTGCCGTGGTTCGCGCAGCACGGCCTGCCGTCGTCGCGACGGTTCAGGCAGAAGAAGATGTGACGCTCGTAATAGCTGCTCATCGAATCGATTATAGACGGGGGGTGCGCGGCGCATCGCGAAGCCGCCAGGCGCACCACGTGATTGCGGCGAAGGGCCACACGATCGCCAGCGCGCGCAGCAGCCCGTGGAAATTGGTCCATGCGCCGCCGCTCCAGCCGGCGCGCATCGACAGGTAGTAGGCATTGGGCGGCGCCAGGTTGAACAGCAGCGTGGCAATGGCGATGGCCGCGATCGCCAGGCGCAGCCGGCTGCGACGCCCGACCCAGCCGAACAGCAGCAGCGCGACGGCGCCGGCCATCAGGCCGCCCTGTGCGCCTGCGTTCATCCATCCGAAGGCGTGCGAGCTGCCGAGCCAGGCAGCTGCGGCGCCGGACTTGATCGCGATCGCGGCGACGATCGGCACGGCCACCGCCGGCGCGATGCCCACCGTCCCCGGGCGGACCAGCTCGTGGGCCAGCAGGCCGATCGCCAGCACGGTCAGCGCCACGCCGGCTGCCTCGGCGAAGGGCTCGAACTCGTGCGGCAGCAGCAGCGACGCCATCCAGTCGGGCGACAGGCTGTCCGTCACGCCGGGCCACGCTGCCAACAGGTCGCCGGTGGCAAACACCATCGGCTGCGGATAGATCTGGGCGACCAGCCAGGCGCACAGCAGAAGCAGGCCGGAGGCCGCGTGCGGGGCCATCGACAGCGTATCGTGCAGCCGCTGCGGCCAGCGCTCGATGCGCCGCCGTCCGACGAGGACGGCTGCCACGGCGCCGCCGCCGCCGCCGATCGTGTTGGCCAGCAGGTCCAGGCGCGAAGGCACACGATCGGGCAGCAGTGCCTGCAAGCATTCGAGTCCCAGCGACAAGGCCGCACAGCCGAGCGTAGCCATCATCGCCGCGGGCACCATCGACAGCGACAGGCGGCGCGCCAGCCACACCGCCATCAGGATTCCGATCGGCACGTAGGCAACCACGTTGACCGCCACGTCGAATCCGGTCCACCAGCGTGGCCACGGCTCGCTCAGGAACGCGAACATCCATCTGCCGGGCGACCGCCAGCCCGACCATGGATGCAGCGTCGCGTACACGACGGCTCCGACACAGGCGGCGAGCCACACGCCCGAGGCCGGCCTCGATGGCCCGGAGGGCGAGAGCGGCAGGCGGGAGGCGGTGCGGGACACGGCGCAAGCTTACCCGCGCGGCGGCCCGGCGGGCACTGCTTCGGACCGGGCTATGATGCAAGCGCCATGCATGTGCTCGATGCCGGATCGATCCGTGAATTCGCCGCCGCCTGCGACGCGCTGCGCGTCGAGGTCGTCGCACAGACCGACTCGACGAACCGGGTCCTGATGGATTCCGCCTTCGGCGCCGATCCGGCGCCGCCACGCCTGCTGGCGGCTTCGTGCCAGACCGCGGGACGCGGACGCCGCGGCCGCGCGTGGATCAGCCCGCCGGGCCGCTCGATCGCGTTCTCGATCGCGTTCGAACGCCGCGTCGGGTCGGAGCCGCCGCCCGTTGCCGCGGCGGTGGCGATCGGTGCCACCGCGGCGTTGACGCTTGCACGCTGGGCGCCGGACGTGCAGTTGAAGTGGCCCAACGATCTGCAGCGGGCGCGGCGGAAGCTGGCAGGGATCCTGCTCGAGTGCCGGCGCGGCCCGGCAGCGGTTCGCCGGGGCGGAACGATCGAGCGCATCGTCGTCGGCACCGGCGTGAACCTGCTCGCCCCGGACGAGGCGGCGCTGTCGCAGCCGGCCTGCGGCCTGTTCGACGACAACGCGCTGCCTCCCCGTGCGGCCGAGGCAATCATCGGAGGCCTCGCCGCGGCCTTCGTGCCGGCCATGCGGCAATTCCTCGCCGAAGGGCTCGGCCCGTTCGTGGACATCTGGCGGCGCTTCGACGCCCTCGACGGCGAGCAGGTCGTCGTGATGGACAACGAACGCGCGCTCGTCGCGGGGCGCGCGCTCGGGCTCGACGACAGCGGCGGCCTGCGCGTGCAAACGCCGCACGGCGTGCAGGTGATCACCAGCGGCGAGCTGTCACTGCGCCGCCTCGAGCCCGCCTGAGCGCATGCGCTGGGTTCTGTCGTTGCTGGTCGTGGCGAACGTGTTCGCCTTTGCGATGCTGCACGACTGGCTGCCGCCGTGGCTGGCCGGGGACCGCGAACCGCGGCGACTGGCGCAGCAGATCGACGCCGACCGGCTGCGCATCGTGCCGCCGGAGCGGCTCGGCGCGCCGCCGGCGCGCCCGTCGGCAGGGCGGCCACAGCCGTCGACGGGTCAGCGGTCGGCGAGTCAGCGGTCGGCGAGTCAGCCGGCTGCAGGTCAGCCGGTCGCGAATGCAGGCCGAAGCGCACCGACGGCGCCTGCCGCCGTGACGCCACCGCTCGAACCCTCGCCCGGTGCGTCACCGTCGCAGTCCATCGACAAGCCGTTGCAGGCGGCGAGCGGCGTATCCGGCGGTGTCCCGGCGCGCGAGAACGAAGCCGCGCCCGAACCTGCTGGCGACGTCCTCGCGCAGGCTACCGATTCGGTGTGCACCGCGTTCGGACCGCTGGACGAAGCACGCGCCAACCGGCTGCGCGCGGCGCTCGAGGCGGCGGGCGCGCGCGTCGAAGCCACGCGCATCGAGCAGGCGGCGAACTACTTCGTCTATGCGCCCCCTGCCGAGTCGCTGGCCGATGCACAGCGCCGCCTGGAAGAGTTGCGGCGCATCGGTCACGACGACGCGTTCCTGATGCAGGAGGGCGCGTTGCGCCTCGGCGTTTCGATCGGCCTGTACCGCTCGCAGGACATGGCGCGCGCACTGGTCGCGCGCCTGGAGGGTCTCGGCCAGACCGACCTGAGGATCGTTCCTCGCGGCGCGATCACGATCCGCGTTCAGCTGCAGGCGCACTGGCCCGATCAAGCCGCCGCCGCTGCAGCCTCCGCAATTGCCGGCCGTTTCGACCTGCAGACGCGCGAGTGCAGTGTGGACAGGCCCTAGTCGGCCGACTGGTCGTCGAAGACCGCCTGCGGTGCGTTCTTCTTCACCGATTCGATGCCGTTGTCGCGTGCGCGCACCGACGAGTACATCTCGCTCTGGCCGACGACCTGTCCGTTGGCCGCGGTCAGCGTGAAGTACGGCTCTCCGTTGCGGGAATCCAGCCGCTGGAAGCGCTCGTCGAGTTGCGCAGAGGCGCGCACCGATTCGACACCTGCCGCGCAGTCGGCCATCGCCACGTACATCTGGCTCTGCAGGATGGTCTCGCCGTTGGCGGCCTTGAGCACGAAGAAGAACTTGCCGTTGGACGCCTTGCGTGCCACGAACTTCGATGCCATCGCCTCTCCCATGGTCGTGTGCGTGTCACCGTACCAATGCACGCGCCGGCCATGGTTGATCGCGGTCAGCCTTCTGCGCTGCGGCGGATGCGCTCGAGCAGGTCGCTGGTCGAGCGCTGGAAGTGAAACGGGATCGAGTGCACGCAGCCGCCCCACGAGCGGACTTCCTGTGCGCCGACGATGCGCTCGGGCGGCCAGTCGCCGCCCTTGACCAGCACGTCCGGCCGCAGCGCGACGATCAGATCGAGCGGCGTGTCGGACTCGAACCACGTCACGAGCGACGTGGACTCGAGCGCGGCGACCACCGCGAGCCGGTCGGCGAGCGGATTGAGCGGCCGGTCGGGGCCCTTTCCGAGCCGCTTGACCGAACCGTCGCTGTTGAGCGCCACGACCAGCGACGCGCCCAGCGCGCGCGCCTCTGCGAGGCAGGTCACGTGGCCGCGGTGCAGCAGGTCGAACACGCCGTTGGTGAACACCATCGGCCGCGGCAGCTGCGCGGCCTGCGCGGCAGCGTGCGCCGGGTCGATGATCTTGTGCTCGAAACCGACCAATGCGTTGCTCACTCGGCGGTACCTCACCGACGGGGCCAGCGTGGCCCGACCGGTTCATTCTAGCAACCGCATCCGCGACCTCACCCACGGTGCCGGCAGGCGCATCGACGTGCCGACGAACGGTTGCGGCATGGGATTTCCGCCCTGCCGCGGCGCGCCCGCGCAATCAGCCCGGATGGCCGGCGCG
>CAZBTE010000002.1:0-28595 GCA_964494665.1 uncultured Limnobacter sp. | reverse complement strand
GGCGTGCTGTCGTTCATCAGCAGCTGCTCGGCATCGGGCGCCTGGTCGTAGACCGTGATGCCCATGTCGCCGAACGTGCTGATGATCGACTCGATCGCCTCGGCGTCGACCAGGTCTTCGGGAAGGTGATCGTTGATCTCGGCGTAGGTGAGGAAGCCGCGGTCCTTGCCCTGCTTGATCAGGTGCTTGAGCTTGTTGCGCGTGGCCTCGCGCTGCTCCTCGGTGATGCCCTGGCGGCCACCGAATTCCTTGAGCAGCTGCTTCTCCTTGGCGCGATTGCCGCGCCGCGCCTTCGTCGGCGCCGGAGCCACCACCTCGGGCACGTCGGGAATGACCTCGGCCCCGCCGTCGCCCTCGTCGAAGCCCTCCTGCTCGTCGAGCAGGTCATCGGCCTCGGCGGCTTCGACGCCCTTGGGCGCGCCGCGCCCCTTGGCGCCCTTGCCGCCCTTCGCGGCCTTGCCGGTGGCTTTGGGACCCTTGGCGGCCCGGGTCGCTTCCGCGGCCGCTTTCGCGTCGGCCTTGCCGGCAGCCGCTGGCCTGGGATGGGGCGTCTCGAGCAATGCCTCGTCGGCGGCGGGCTTGCCGCCGCGGACCTTCGCCGGTGCGACGCCCGCTTCCGGTCTGGCCGCCTTGCCGCCCTTCGCCGATGCACTCGCGGCCACCTTCGGCGCCTTGGCCGGCGCAGCCGGGCGGGCCGCCTTCACCGCTGCCGACTTCGGCAGCGCCTTGCCGACGGCGACTTTTCCGCCCGACGTCTTCGCGTCGGCGCGCACGGGCCTGGCCACTTTCGAGACCGCCTGGGGAGCCGACCTCGGAGCCGCCTTGGGGGCAGCCTTCGGAGCTGCCTTCAACGCGCCTTTCGCGGCGGCCTTGCCGGTTGCAGCCGTCCGCGCGGCGACCTTGGTCGCCACTTTCGTCGCCCCTTTTGTCGCGACCTTGGTCGCGCCCTTTGTCGCCCCCTTTGTCGCCCCCTTTGTCGCCCCTTTGGCCGCAGCTACCTTGGTCGCCGCCCCTTTTGCAGCGCTCCCTTTGGCGACGCTCGCCCTGGCAGCAGTGCCTTTGACGACCGTCGCTTTCGTGGAAGTGCCCTTGACGGCGGTCCTGGCGGGCGCCTTCTTCGTGGCGGCGCTGCCCGCCCTGGCTGCAGGCTTCTTCGGGGTGGCACTGGACACGGCCGGTTTCTTCACGGATGCGGACGCCGTGCGAGCGCCGGCCCCCGACTTGGTGCGGGTGGATAGCTTCGAGGACACCTTGGGGGTCACCTTCTTGGATGCTGGTTGCCTGACCGACTTCGCCACATTCGCCTCGCTGTCAGAAGTCTGGATGAGCCAGCCGATGTCCGGCGTCTCGGCCGGAGGTCAGCGCAGGTCGGGAACCCGGATGCGGCAAAGTTCCCCGGTGCGGACGGGTTCCGGTCCGAACCCACATTGGGGAACCCTGAATTATATCAAGTGCGCCGCCGCATTGCCATAAGCGCCTGATAACGCAGGCGTTCTTCCGGAGAAGTCATCCCGCCAGCCACCAGTTCATCGATCTGCCGCGCCAGGTGGCGTTCGCGCAGCTGCGCCAGCGCCGCGTCGATCTCCACGCGTGCCTCGTCGATCGACAGCGAAGCCACCGCCGAAGCGTCCAAGGCGGCCTCGCGCTCCAGCCGCGCGACCGCCTCGGGTTCGCGTGCCCGGAGCGCCTCGCACACGCTCGCCAGCGCGCTGCCCGGCGGAAGCGCAGCGATCGTGTCGAGCCACGCGGCCAGCCCGTCCGGCATCCACTCGCCGCGCTCGCCCACGGCCAGCGCCGGATGCAATGCCACCAGCAAGCGCACGCGCGCCTCCAGGTCGGGCCTGCCCGCCGGCACCCGTGGCACGAAGCGGTCGCGCTCGCGCCGCGCACCACGCCCGCCGGCAAGAGGCGCGCCCGGTTGTCCATGCCGGTCGCCGCGCACGGCGGCGCCGGCTTCCCCATGCGATGCGCCCCCCGAGGGACCACCGCTCGATCGGCCGTGCGCCGCCGTCTCCTGCCCCGCGGCTGTTGCCGGCCCGAGGTAACGCTCGACCTCGACGGCACTCAGCTGGGCCAGCTCAGCCAGGCGATGCACCAGTTGCAGGCGCAGCGCCTGCGCGCGCAGTTCCTGCAGCAAGGGGCGCGCTTCGGCAAGCAGCCGTGCCCGGCCTTCCGACGTGGCGAGGTCGACTCGCTCGGCCAGCCCGCGCAGCAACAGCTCCGACAGGGGTACGGCGGCGCCGAGCGCCTCGCGGAAGCCTTCGGCGCCCCGTTCGCGCACGAAGCTGTCCGGATCGTGCTCGGGTGGC
The DNA here is from genome assembly GCA_964494665.1 of uncultured Limnobacter sp. GTDB lineage: Bacteria > Pseudomonadota > Gammaproteobacteria > Burkholderiales > Burkholderiaceae_E > Zeimonas. Next base: position 26,286 of record CAZBTE010000002.1, on the reverse strand, counting down.
AGGAACAGGAACTCGATGCGCCGGGTATCGGTGGCCTGCGACAACGAAGCCTCGAGCGCGCGCCACGCCGCCTTGCGTCCGGCGGCATCGCCGTCGAACGCGAACACGACCCGGTCGACCAGCCGCAGCAGCTTGCGCACGTGGTCGGCAGTGGTCGCGGTGCCCAGCGTGGCGACCACGTTGGCGACACCGTGATGCGCCAGCATCACGACGTCCATGTAGCCTTCCACCACGATCACGCTGTCTTCTGCACGGATCGCGTCACGAGATTCGTACAAACCGTAGAGCTCTCGTCCCTTCGAGAAGACCGGCGTCTCGGGCGAATTGAGGTACTTGGGCTCGCCGGTGCCGAGCACCCGGCCTCCGAAACCGATCACCTGTCCGCGCGGATTGCGGATCGGGAACATGATCCGGTCGCGGAACCGGTCGTAGCGCTTGCGCCGTCCGTCCTCGGCCGTCGACTCGATCACCAGGCCTGCGGTGACCATCTCGTCGATGTCGTAGTCGGCGACCGCGGCTTCCAGGCCCCGCCACTGATCGGGCGCATAGCCGATGCCGAAGCGCGCCGCGGTCTGGCCGCTGAGCCCGCGTCGCTTCAGGTAGGCGATCGCCTCGGGCGAGTCCTTGAGCCGCTGTCGGTAGTACTTCGCTGCCTGTGCGAGCAGTTCCAGCAGCGCCGGTGCGCGCTTGTCGGCGCCCTGGCCGGTGCCGGCTTCCTGCGGCACCGCCACGCCGATCGACTGGGCCAGTTCGCCGATCGCGTCGACGTAGCCCAGGCCGCCGTGCTCCATCAGGAAGCCGATCGCCGTGCCGTGGGCACCGCAGCCGAAGCAGTGGTAGAACTGCTTGGCCGGACTCACCGTGAACGACGGGGTCTTCTCGCCGTGGAACGGGCACAGTCCGAGGAAGTTTGCGCCCGCTTTCTTCAACTGCACATGGCGCCCCACGACATCGACGATGTCGATGCGGCCGAGCAGATCCTGAATGAAGCTCTGCGGGATCACGCGCTCAGTTTAGTCGCTCAGTTCGATCGCGCAGTTCAGCCCATCAGTGCGGCCCCGAGAGCCTGGCCTTGACCTGCGCCGACACGGCCGACAGATCGGCCCGGCCCGCCAGGCGCTGCTTGAGCGTCGCCATCACCTTGCCCATCGCCTGGGGCCCGGTCGCCCCTGCGGCGGCAAGTGCCGCGTCGATCTCGGCCGCAACCTCGTCGGCGCCCGCCTGTTGCGGCAGATAGGCCGACAGCACCTCGATTTCGAGGTTTTCGCGATCGGCCAGGTCCTGGCGGCCGGCCTGCTCGAACTGGGCAACGGACTCGCGCCGCTGCCGGATCATGCGATCGACGATCGCCACCACCTGGGCGTCGTCGGCGACGACGCGCTCGTCGACCTCCTTCTGCTTGATCGCCGCCAGCAGCATGCGGATCGCCCCGAGCCGGCCGGCGTCGCGCGCGCGCATCGCAGCCTTCATGTCCTCGCCGATGCGCGCCTTCAGCGTTTCGTTGGTGGAATCCATCGGTACCTCGAGAATGCGCGAAGGCCTGCCTCAGACGGTACCGGGGCAGGCCTTCGGGGGTGGCGCCAGGCAGGCGCCGGTCACGCCGGACAGGCGCGTCAGTACATCTTCTTCGGCAGCATCTGGCTGCGAAGACGCTTGTAGTGGCGCTTGACCGCGGCCGCCTTCTTGCGCTTTCGCTCGGCGGTGGGCTTCTCGTAGAACTCGCGCGAGCGAAGCTCGGTGATGATCCCGGCTTTTTCGATCGTGCGCTTGAAGCGGCGCAGGGCGACGTCGAAGGGCTCGTTCTCCTTGACGCGGACGGTCGGCATTAAAAATCACCCCCTTTCAATGGAACCGAAAATTATAGCGGAATGCCGGCGATCGGCAAAGCCAGCGCCCAGCCCCCCTGCCCGGCGCCCGCTGGCGCGACCGATAAGCAACAACGGGCCGGCCGAAGAGCCTTTGGCCGGCACCACCCATCGGTCGGCATCCGGTAGATCAAACGGCGGGATTCGAGAATCCCTCGCATGATCAAGCTCGCGCTGCTCGACATTCCGACCGTGTACGCGATGACCGGGCTCACAAGCCTGGCGGGCGCAGCCATCCTGATCTGGCTGCGTGCCGATCACCGCGACTCGGGCCCGGCGGTGGCGCTTTTCTCCGCCGGCATCTTCGCGCTGGGCCTGGGCTTCCTCGCTTTCGCGTTGCGCGAGGACTTCGCCGGCTGGCCGATTTCGACGATCGGCTATGCCGGTTTCGGCGTCTCCTCTGCGCTGATCTGGCTCGGCTCGCGCCGCCTGATGGGACTGGGGGGTGGCGCTGCGGTCGCGGGCGCCGCATCGGCCGCCTACGTGGCCGCGCTGGTCTCGATTCGCGAGCCGACCGCCGCGCAGGCGATCGCGCGGATCGTGTTGTGCAGCGTCTTCGTCGTCGGGTTCATGGGGCTGGCGGTCTTCGAGGCGCAGCGCTCGCCCTGGATCAAGCTGCTGCGCTCGGTGCGCCTGATGCGCAACCTGCTCGTGCTGTTCTGCGTGATCGTGGTGGTGCGCATGGTGGCCTTCCTTACGCAGGGCATTCCGCTGCAGGCAGACGGATCCTCCGCGCCGGGCGTGCTGCGCTCGCTGTTCGCGACGGTTTTCGGGGCAATGCCGTTCGCGATCACCGTTTCGGTGCTGAGCATCGTCACTTCGCAACTGAGCGTGCGCCTGGGGCGCATGGCGAGCACCGACGACCTGACGGGGCTGGTGTCGCGCCGTTCGTTGCACGAATCGGCGACCCGGCTGCTGGATCGGCCACCCGAGGGAGGCTGCATCGCGCTGCTGATGATCGACGTGGACCGCTTCAAGGTCATCAACGACCGCTTCGGCCACGGCGTTGGCGACCAGGTGCTGCGCCACGTGGCGAACGTGCTGCGCCAGGCATTGAGACCGGACTCGCTGATCGTGCGCTACGGCGGCGACGAGTTCTGCGCGCTGGTGCCGGTGCCCGGCGAGGCGGCGGCGTTCGTCGTGGCCGAGCGGCTGCGCGCGGCCATGGAGTCGTCGCCGTATCGACTCGACGGCCAGCGAATCGCGATCACGTTGAGCATCGGCGTGTCGTTGCATCGCCACGGCAAGACGCTGCGCCAGTTGCTCGAGGAGGCAGACCGCCGCGCCTACCGCGCCAAGGCCGACGGCCGCAATCGCGTGGTGGCCGAGGACACGCCGCCGGCCTGATCGCGCGTGCACTGCCAGAGCCGGCCGGCGGGTCGGCCGGGGCGGCACGGAATCTGCCCCATCAAGCGCCGAGGGCCCGACCAGCGGTCGATTCGCGGCCACCAGCGGTGCTTGTGACCGGCCGCAGCGGGTGCAAAACTGACCGCACAGCCTTCGCTGCGGGCGCAATCCGCAAGGCCGCCCGCCACCGACGTTCCCCGCAACTCGCAGGTCAGATCGGATGCCGCAGTTCCTGATCGTCGACATGCACACGCTGTGGCTGATCAGCGGCGTGGTAACCCTCGCGGCGGCCGGCGTGGTGGCATTCCTGCGCTCGCTGCACCACTCCACCGCAAATGCGCTCGGCCTGCATGCGCTGGCGCTCGCGATCGGCGGAACGGGCCTGCTGATGGCGGCCGCCGCGGCGCGCCGCCCCGATTCACTGCTCGCAGCGAGCGCCGACGCTACGATCGCCAGCTCGCTGCTGCTGGCCTGTGAATCGGTACGCAGGCTCTACGGCGCCAATCCCCGGCCGGCGCTGCTGATGGCGCTCCTGTTCGCTACGCTCGCCGGCTGCCTGGGTTTCGAGATCATGCGCGAAGAGCCCGTCGCGCGCATCGCGTTCACCTCGGTGCTGGTGGCCATGGCCTCTTCGCTCACCGCCGCGCGCATCATGAACGCGCGCGATCCGTCGGCCGATGCGGTGCGAAGGCTGCTGGTGGTGGCCGGGCTCGCCAACGCGCTGGTCTGGCTGCTACGCAGCGGGCTGGCCGCCGACTCGCTCAACCTTCCCGTGTCGCACACCGCGATGGCCACGCCGCTGGACATCGTCGCGGCAGCGCTGCTATCGCTGCTTCCTGCGATCGTCACCGCGCTGATGGTCACCGCGAGCTACGCGCGCGTCGCCGACGAGCTGCGCGCACTGGCCACCACCGATCCGCTGACGCGGCTCGTGTCGCGGCGCGTGCTGTTCGAGCACGGCCGGCCGCTGATCGCCGCGATGCGCGCCGCCGGACGACCGCTTGCCGCGATGATGGTCGACATCGACCACTTCAAACGGATCAACGACCGCTACGGACACGCGGCGGGCGACGCGGTGCTGCGCCACTGCGCGCGCCAGCTGCGCGCCGGCACGCGCGCCGACGCACTGGTGGCCCGCTACGGCGGCGAGGAGTTCGGCCTGCTGGTGCCGCTCGATCGCCCCGGCGACGGCTTCGTCGCCGCCGAGCGCCTGCGCCACCGCGTCAGCAGCCGTCCTTGCCGGGTCGAACAGGGCGAGATCCGGGCCACGGTCAGCATCGGCGTGGCGATCCTGCAGCCCGACCAGACGCTCGAGCAATTGCTCGCCGAAGCCGACCGGCTGCTGTACACGGCCAAGCGCGGCGGGCGCGACCGCGTCGGTACCGCGGAGATGCCGGGCGGGCAGGCGGATCTGGCATTGCCGGTGGTTTAGACTCGCCTGGATGAAAGTCCTGGGTATCGAGACCTCCTGCGACGAAACCGGGGTTGCGCTGTACTGCACCGAAGGCGGCCTGCTCGGGCAGGCGCTGCACTCGCAGATCGCGATGCACGAACGCTTCGGCGGCGTGGTCCCGGAGCTGGCCTCGCGCGACCACATCCGGCGCGTGCTGCCGCTGACCACCGACGTCCTCGCGCAGGCGCAGGTTCCGATGGCGCAGGTCGACGCGATCGCGTACACCGAGGGACCGGGGCTGGCCGGCGCGCTGCTGGTCGGCGCCGGCATCGGCGCATCGATGGCCTTCGCGCTGGGCATTCCCGCCATCGGCGTGCATCACCTCGAGGCGCATTTGCTGTCGCCGCTGCTGTCGGCCGATCCGCCCGGTTTTCCGTTCGTGGCCTTGCTGGTCTCGGGCGGTCACACGCAATTGATGGACGTGGCCGGCATCGGCCGCTACGAGCTGCTCGGCGACACGCTCGACGATGCCGCTGGCGAAGCCTTCGACAAGAGCGCACAGCTGCTCGGGCTCGGCTATCCGGGCGGACCTGCGATCGCGCAGCTGGCCGCGGGCGGGCACGCCGGACGCCATCGATTGCCCCGGCCGATGCTGCAGTCCGACGACCTGGACTTCAGCTTCAGCGGCCTGAAGACCGCGGTGCTCACGACGGTACGCCGCGGCCTCCCCGACGAGCAGGCACGCGCCGACCTGGCCGCCGAAATCGAAGCGGCCATCACCGACGTGCTGGCGGCCAAGGCACTGCGCGCGCTGCAGCGCACCGGGCGCCAGACGCTGGTGGTGGCCGGCGGCGTCAGCGCGAACCGGCGCCTGCGAGGGCAGCTCGCGGACGCATGCGCCCGAACCGGTTCACGCGTGTACTTTCCGGAGCTCGGGCTGTGCTCGGACAACGGCGCGATGATCGCCTTCACCGGCGCGCTGCGCCTGCAGGCCGACGGGCCGGCGGGCATCGGGGTGGGCGCCGCGATCGACGGCTTTCGCGTGCGGCCGCGCTGGCCGCTGGATGCGCTGCCGGCGCTTTCGGCCTGAGCGGCTTCGCTACCTGGCCGCCTTCTTCTGCCCGATCCGGCTCTCCTTGCCGCTGAGCAGGTTCTGGATGTTCGTTGCGTGCCGCCAGATGAGCAGCACGCTCATGATCGCCACCGCGGCGGCGATCGCGTCGGGCCGGAACAGGAACAGGTACCACAGCGGCGCGAACAGCGCGGCCACCAGCGCGGCCAGTGACGAATAGCGGAAGAAGAACGCGATCAGCAGCCAGGTGGCCAGCGTGCCCACGCCCAGCAACGGGTGAAACGCGAGCAGCACGCCGGCGGCAGTAGCCACCCCCTTGCCGCCTTCGAAGCGATGGAACACCGGGAACAGGTGGCCGACGAAGGCCGCCAGTCCGACCAGTGCGATCGTGCCGTCGCCGAATCCGAAGCGCGCAGCCAGCATCCGGGCCAGCAGCACGGCGACCAGGCCCTTGAGCGCATCGCCCAGCAGCGTCAGCGCCGCGGCGGCCTTGTTGCCGGTGCGCAGCACGTTGGTCGCACCCGGGTTCTTCGAGCCGTAGCTGCGCGGATCGGCCAGTCCCATCGCCCTGCTCACCACCACGGCGAACGACACCGACCCGATCAGATAGGCGGCGAGCACCGCCAGCACGCTGTACAGCGCGTCCATGTTCCCGTCACTCCCGTTCGGCGAGTGCGCAGTTTACCGGCTGGGCACGCAGGTGTTCGACCAGCACGCGCGGCTCGATGGACACCAGGTAACCGCGCCGGCCGCCGTTGATCCAGATCTTCGGCAGCGCGAGCACGGACGCCTCGACGTAGAGCGGCATCGCCTTGCGCATCGCGAACGGCGAGGTGCCGCCGACCAGGTAGCCCGAGTGGCGTTGCGCGACCTCGGGCGAACACGGCTCGATGCTCTTGCGCCCGATCTGGCGCGCCAGGCTCTTCGTCGACACCTTGCGATCGCCGTGGATCAGCACGGTGAGCGGCCGGGCAGCTTCGTCCTGCATCACCAGCGTCTTGACCACCGCGTGCTCGTCCACGCCGAGCTGGCGCGCGGACTCGGCCGTGCCGCCGTGCTCGACGTAGTCGTACGGGTGTTCGCCGAACTCGATGCGCTGCCGGCGCAGCCACTGCGTGGCCGGCGTTTCGGAGACGCGCCTGCCCATGGTCCGCGGTCAGTCCGGGTACAGCCCGCGCGTGCGCGCGTGCAGCCGCGCCAGGCCGAACAGTGCGTCGATGTTCGGCGTGGACAGGCCGAGCGCGCGGCCGATCTCGGCGACGATCGCCACCAGCGCGTCGAGCTCGACCGGCTTGCCGGCCTCGACGTCCTGCAGCATCGAGGTCTTGAACGCTCCGAGCCGGCGCGTGACTTCGTGGCGCTGCTCGGGGCTCTCCGCGATCGGCAGGCCGATGCGCTCGCCGATCGCGGCGGCCTCGCGCATCACGGCCGAGACGAATCCGCGCACCAGCGCATCGTCGAGGATGCGGTCGCAGGTGGCCCCGGTGAGAGCCGACACCGGGTTCATCGTCATGTTGCCCCAGAGCTTGAACCAGACGTCCTGCTGGATGCGGGGCGAGATCACGGTCTCGAAACCGGCGTTGGCGAGCGACGCCGTGACGCTGCGCACGCGCGCGCTGTCGCCGCCCGCCGGTTCGCCGACGATGAGCCTGCGGCCGCCGGCATGGCGCACCACGCCGGGCTGCGTGACCGCACAGGCGAGATGCACCACGCAGCCGAGCACCCGTTCGACCGGGATCGCCGCGGCGATCGTGCTACCGGGATCGATCGACACCCACTCGCGTGCCGCGAGGCCGTCGTCCAGGCCGTGAAAGAACCACCACGGCACGCCGTTCATCGCGGTCAGCACGACGGTGTCGCGGCCGATCAGCGGTCCGATGCGCCGCGCCGCCTCGGCCAGGCCGGTCGTCTTCACGCTGAGCACGACCAGGTCCTGCGGGCCCAGGTCTGCCGGGTCGGCAACCACCTGCAGCGCCACCGTTGTCTCGATCGTGCCGGTGCCGCCGCCCGGTGTGGCGGCCTCGACCAGCTTCAATCCGTCGCGTGCGACCGCCTCCAGCGTGTGGCCGCGCGCGACCGCGCAGACCTGCTCGCCGGCTGCGCCGAGCCGCGCGCCGATGTACCCGCCGACCGCGCCGAGTCCATAGATGCAGATTCGCACAGGCAGCTCCTGCAGTCGTGCTAAGAGAGGAGGACGGCGTCGCTCACGCTTCGCGCTCGCCGGTGGAGACGCCTTTCCCCGCCTCGGCCGGATGCTCGGGCACGTCGTTGCGCTTGTTGCGCCGGTCGCGATACACGGCGGCACGCATCAGCATCATCGCAGTGACCGGCGATGTCAGCAGGACCGACACCGTGATCAGCAGTTCGTGCACCACGAGGCGCGACTCGAGCGCGGTGAAGTAGATCATCGAGGCGATCAGGATGCAGCCCGCACCGAGCGTGTTGATCATCGCCGGACCGTGGCTGCGCTGGTAGAAGTTCGACAGGCGAAGCAGCCCCAGGCCGCCGATCACCACCAGGAATCCGGCCACCAGCAGCAGCAGCGTGACCGGCAGCGCGGCCCACACCGGAACGTCTTCCGCGCTCACTCGATCACCTCGCCGCGCAGCAGGAACTTGGCCATTGCGATCGAGCCGACGAAGCCCACCAGCGCGATCAGCAGCGCAATCACGAAGTAGACCGAATCGCCGAAGCGCATTCCCAGCACCAGGGTCGAAAGCATCGCGCACAGGTACAGCGTGTCGAGCGCCATCACGCGATCCTGGGCACTCGGCCCGCGGAACAGGCGGATGGTGGCGAACACCATCGACAGGACCAGGCAGGCCTGCGCGAAAACCATCGCGAACTGGAGCATGGCGGTCATTCGAAGATCGCCCTCAGCGGGGTCTCGTAGCGGGTCTTGATGGTATTGGTCCACCACTGCTCGTCATGCAGGTCGAGCACGTGGATCATCAGCAGCAGGCGATCTTCACTGATCTCGGCCCACACCGTGCCTGGCGTCGAATTGATGATCGCCGACAGCACCGCCAGCCCGTGCGGGTCGCGCAGTTCGAGCGGAATCGACATGAAACCCGAGCGCTGCCGCCATTCGCGCGGACCGAGGATGATCAACGACACGTTGATGCACGAGCGCACGATGTCGATCAGGACGTGTACGAACAGCAGCGCGATCACCAGCGGCCTGCGCACGCGCGGCCGCAGCGGACGCATCCGCGCGCTCGCCAGCGGCACCCACAGCCCGAGCAGCACCGCCAGCAGCAAGTGGCCCGGCTCCACGCTCTGCGCCAGCAGCAGCCACATGATGGCCAGGAAGGCCGACAGCAGCGGCATCGGCAGCCAGCGCTTCATCGCTGCGCCTCCGCCGGCGACGGCACGCGCGGTGCCGCGATGATCCCGTCGCGGTACTCCGCGCCGCCGTGCAGCGCCACGGCCGCGGCATCGAGGTAGCGCATCACAGGACCCGCCTGCACGGTGAGCACCACGCACAGCAGCAGCATCGCCGCGACCGGCGTCGCTTCGATCAGGCGCAGCCGCGGCGGCGCACTGCGCAACTGCACCCAGAACACACGGATGCCGATGCGCATCGTGGCCACCGCAGCGGCCAGCCCCGAGGCGACGACCAGCCCCAGCATGGCCCACGCCTCCGGCTGGACCGCGGCAACCGCAGATGCATGCGGGCTGCCGGTGCCGAGCACTGCCGCCAGCAGCGCGAACTTGCCGATGAACCCCGACAGCGGCGGCAGGCCGGCCATCAGCAGCGCGCAGCCGACGAAGCTCAGCCCGAGAAACGCCATCGCCGCCGGAATGATCACGCCGGCATCCTGCTGGTCGTCGCTCGCCTTGCCGGCGTCCGCGTGCAGCACGCCCTGCGCCTCGAACGCCTCCAGCGTGACCGCCAGCACGCCCGAGCCGAAGCTGCGGCTGCGCTCGATCAGCTCGATCAGCAGGAACAGCGCGCTGGCGGCCAGCGTGGCGCTGACCAGGTAGAACAGCGCGCCGGCGAGCACTTCGGGATCGTCGAAGGCGATTGCAGCCAGCATCGTGCCCGAGGACATGATGACGCTGTAGCCGGCCAGCCTGCGAAGGTCCTGCGCTGCCAGCATTCCGATTGCGGCGAACACGATCGTCGCCATGCCGCCGTAGAGAAGCCAGTCGCGCCCGAAACCGGTCGAGCCGCCCGCCCCGCCGGCGAATACCAGCAGCCACAGCCGCATGATCGCGTAGACGCCGACCTTGGTAGTCAGCGCGAATACCGCCGCTGCCGGCGGACTGGCGGCCGAGTAGGCGGCCGGAAGCCAGAAGGCCAGCGGCCACATCGCCGCCTTGACCAGGAATGCGATCGCCAGCACCGCCGCCGCGGCTTCGAGCAGCATGCGATCGTCGCGCACCAGCTCGGGCACCAGCCGCGCGAGGTCGGCCATGTTCAGCGTGCCGGCGATGCCGTAGATCATCGAGACGCCGATCAGGAAAAGCGACGACGCCACCAGGTTGACTGCGATGTAGTGCAGCGACGCCGCCACGCGCCGCGGCCCCGAGCCGTGCAGCGCCAGGCCGTACGACGCGGCCAGCATCACCTCGAAGAACACGAACAGGTTGAACAGGTCGGCGGTGAGGAAGGCGCCGTTCAGGCCCATCAGCATGAACTGCAGCAGCGCGTGGAAGTGCACGCCGGAACGCGCCCAGCGCGCCTGCGCGAACATCAGCCCGCCCAGTCCGAGGATCGCGACGAGCACCACCATCAGCGCCGACAGCCGGTCGGCCGCCAGCGCGATTCCGAACGGAACCGGCCAGTTGGCCGCCAGGTAGACGCCCACCGAACCGGTCCAGCCTTCGTAGCGGCCGTGCGCGAGGCCGGCCAGCGCCAGCGCGACGGCAAGCATCACGAAGGTGGCCGCGAGGCTGATGCCGAACTTCAGCCGGCGCCGTTGCTCGTCCACCAGCACCAGCAGCGCACCCGTGATCAGCGGCAGCACCACCGGCACGATGATCAGGTGGTCGGACCAGTGCATCATTCCGGCGATTCCTTGCCGTCGACGTGGTCGGTGCCGCTGAAACCGCGCAGCGCGAGCAGCACCACCAGGAACAGCGCGGTCATCGCGAAGCCGATGACGATCGCGGTCAGCACCAGCGCCTGGGGCAGCGGATCGGTGAACTGCGACGGATCGATGAGGCCGGGCGCGACGATCGGCGGCTGGTCGATCTTCAACCGGCCCATGCTGAAGATGAACAGGTTCACGCCATACGAGATCAGCGACAGGCCGATGATCACCTGGAAGGTGCGCGGCCGCAGCACCAGCCACACGCCTGCCCCGACCATCACCCCGATCGCGATCGCGACGATCAGCTCCATGGGCGCTCCCTGTCGATCGCCGCGGCGAACGAATGCGTCAACTGCACCTCGCTCCGGTCCTCGGGTGCGTCCGCGCCGGCGGTGGCCTGCGCCGCGCGGTGGCTGCGCACCGACTGGTGCGCCAGCGACAGGAGGATCACCGCCGTGGTGCCGACCACCAGCAGGTACACGCCGAGGTCGAACAGGAACGCGCTGGGCAGCGGCACGACGCCGAGCAGCGGAAGCTGCGGATGCGCCGAGTGGCTGGTGAGGTACGGGTAGCCGAACAGCCATGCCCCCAGGCCGGTGGCGGCGGCCACCAGCAGCCCCAGTGCAACGAGGCGGCGCGGGTACAGCTTGAGGTTCTCCTCGACCCAGACCGCGCCGCCCACCATGTACTGCAGGATGATCGCCACCGCCATGATCAACCCGGCCACGAACCCGCCGCCCGGCTCGTTGTGCCCGCGCAGGAACACGAAGATCGACACCATCGTCATGATCGGGAACAGCAGCCGCAGGAATACCGCCGGCACCATCAGATAGCCGCTCTCGGCATCGGCACCCGGGCGCGCCGCGTCTCCAGTCAGCACGGGCTGGCCGATCTGCTGCGCCGGGATCGAGATGCTCTCGGGTGCCGGCCGGAAACGCCGCAGCAGCGCGTACACGGTGAGCGCGACGATGCCCAGCACCGAGATCTCGCCGAGTGTGTCGAAGCCCCGGAAGTCCACCAGCAGCACGTTGACCACGTTGGTGCCGCCGCCCTCGGGGTACGAGCGCGACAGGAAGTACGGCGCCATGCTCTGCGGGAACGGCCGGGTCAGCAGCGCATAGGCCAGCGCCGCGGTGCCGCCGCCGGCCGCGATCGCCACGGCCAGGTCGCGCACGCGGCGGATCCGGGCGCGCACGGTCGTGCGCAGGCCCAGCTCGCGCGGCTCCACGCGCAGCGGCAGCCAGCGCAACCCGAGCAGGACCAGGACGATGGTCACCGACTCGACCATCAGCTGGGTCAGCGCCAGGTCAGGCGCCGAAAACCACACGAAGGTCAGGCAGGTGATCAGTCCGGCACCGCTCATCAGCACCACTGCCACCAGGCGGTGGTACTTGGCCTGCCAGGCAGCACCGATCGCGCAGACGATGCCGATCAGCCACATCACGGCGAACACCGGATCGACCGGCGTGCGCGGAGCGTCGCCCCACTCGAGGCCGTACGCGGCCAGCGGAATCGCCGCGGCAACGACCGCCGTAAGGATCAGGATTTCGAGCTGCGGCTGCAGGCGGACCGTGCCGAGCAGCTGCTCGAGCCTGGCCGCCCACACGCCCACACCGTCCAGGAAGCGCTCGAACAGCCGCTGGCCGTCGAAGCGGTGAACGAACGGCACCTGTTCGACGCTGGAAAGCCGCAGGTGCCGCTGCAGCAGCAGGTACAGCAAGGTACCGCCGAGCAGCGCGGCGGCGCTCATCAGCAACGGCAGGTTCAACCCGTGCCAGACGGACAGGCTGTACGGCGGCATGTCTGCGCCGAGCACCGAGCCGGCGGCGAAGTCGAGGAACGGGCCGACCGTGAGCGCCGGTGCGATGCCGACCACCAGGCAGGCGAGCACCAGCAACTCGATCGGAAAGCGCATCCAGCGCGGCGGCTCGTGCGGGGTGCGCGGCAGATCCTGCGGCGGCGGGCCGAAGAACACCTCGTGGATGAAGCGCAGCGAATAGGTCACGCTGAACATGCCGGCGATCGTCGCCGCGACCGCGAGTCGGTAGTCACGTCCGGCCTGGGCCGCCTCGTAGAAGAACATCTCCTTGGACAGGAAGCCGTTGAGCAGCGGCACCCCCGCCATCGCGGCCGCCGCGACGGTGGCCAGCGTTGCGGTGATCGGCATCAGCCGGAACAACCCGCTCAGACGACGCATGTCGCGCGTGCCGGTCTCGTGGTCGACGATGCCGGCGGCCATGAACAGCGACGCCTTGAAGGTGGCGTGGTTCATGATGTGGAAGATCGCCGCCACCGCGGCCAGCGGCGTGCCCATGCCGAGCAGCAGTGTGATCAGGCCGAGGTGGCTCAGCGTCGAGTAGGCCAGCAGCCCCTTCAGGTCGTGCTGGAAGATGGCGACGAAGGCGCCCAGCACCAGCGTCGCCAGGCCCGCGCCGCCGATGATCCACGACCACTCGGGCGTGCCGGCCAGCACCGGCCACAGGCGTGCGAGCAGGAACACGCCGGCCTTGACCATCGTCGCCGAGTGCAGGTACGCGGACACCGGCGTGGGCGCGGCCATCGCACGCGGCAGCCAGAAGTGGAACGGAAACTGCGCGCTCTTGGTGAGCGCGCCGAGCGCGACCAGCACCAGGATCGGCCGGTACCAGTCGTGCTCGCGCACGACGCTGCCGGATGCGAGCACCGCGTCGAGGTCGTAGCTGCCCACGACGTGGCCGAGCATCAGGATGCCGGCGAACAGGCACAGGCCGCCCGCGACCGTGATGACGAGCGCCATGCGCGCGCCGCGGCGAGCTTCGGGGCGGTGATGCCAGTAGCCGATCAGCAGGAACGACACCAGGCTGGTCAGCTCCCAGAACAGCGCGAGCTGCACCAGGTTGCCCGACAGCACGATGCCGAGCATCGAGCCCATGAACGCGAGGAAGAAGGCGAAGAAGCGCGGAACCGGATCCGACGGCGACATGTAGTAGCGCGCGTAGACCACGACCAGCAGGCCGATCACCAGCACCAGCATCGCCAACATCCAGGCGAAGCCGTCCACGCGCACCACGAAGTCGAGCCCCAGGCTGGGCAGCCACTGGACCTCGTAGCGCAGCACCTCGCCGGCAGCAATCGCCGGATAGTGCATCGCAAGGACGGCAGCGCCGCCCAATGCGACCGCGCCGGCCAGCCAGGCTTCGCGATTGCGCGCGTTCGGCGGCAGCAGCGCGGCGAGCACGCAGCCGACGAATGGCAGGACGAGCGGAATTAATAGCGAATGCATCAGCCGCGCATTGTACGGGGCGACCTGCCGCCCCGGCCGATCGCTCCACTCGGGTACGGTGCGCACGCACCACGGTGCCGGTTAGGATCGCGCCGATGATTCGAAGACCGTCGCGCGCATCCTCTCCTTCCCCGGCGTCGTCCGTCCCCTCGCCCGAAGCGGGCGCCGACTGGCATGCCCATCCGGTCGAGGCGATCCGCGAACGGCTGGCCAGCGGACCGGAGGGGCTGTCCGCGGACGAAGTCGCGCGTCGCCTTGCCGAGAACGGCCCCAATCGCCTCGAAGCAGCGCGCAGGCGCCATCCCGTGGCGCGCTTCCTCGGCCAGTTCCACAACGTGCTGCTGTACGTGATGATCGCGGCCGCCGCGGTCACCGCGGCGCTCGGCCACTGGGTCGATACCGGCGTGCTGCTGGCCGCTGTGGTGGTCAATGCGGTAATCGGCTTCATCCAGGAGGGCAAGGCGGAATCCGCGCTGGACGCGATCCGCAACATGCTGTCGCCGCACGCGATCGTCGTGCGCGACGGCCACCGGCGCGAGATCGACGCAGCCGAGCTGGTGCCTGGCGATCTGGTGCTGCTGGCCTCGGGCGACCGGGTCCCCGCCGACCTGCGCCTGATCGCGGTGAAGGAGCTGCGCGTCGACGAAGCAGCACTGACCGGTGAGTCGCTGCCGGTCGAGAAGGACGTCGCGCCGGTGGCCCCCGATGCGCCGCTGGGCGACCGCTCCAGCATGGCCTGGTCGGGTACGGTGGTCGTGCACGGCCAGGCAACGGGCATCGTCACCGCCACCGGCGCGCGTTCGGAACTGGGCAAGATCAACGCGATGCTGGCCGGCATCCAGGCGCTGAGCACGCCGCTGCTGCGCCAGATCGACACCTTCGGCCGCTGGCTTGCCGCGGCCATCCTGCTGCTGGCCGCGCTCACCTTCGTGATCGGCGTGCTGTGGCGCGGTCACTCGCCAGCCGAGATGTTCATGATGGTCGTGGCGCTGGCGGCCTCGGCGATTCCCGAGGGCCTTCCCGCGATCATGACCATCACGCTCGCCCTGGGCGTGCAACGCATGGCGCGCAACCGTGCGATCGTGCGCCGCCTGCCGGCGGTCGAGGCACTCGGATCGGTGACGGTCATCTGTTCGGACAAGACCGGCACGCTGACCCGCAACGAGATGACGGTGCAGCGCGTGATCTGTGCCGGCCAGTCGTTCGACGTCGCCGGCGTCGGCTACCTGCCGGTCGGCGCCATCAGCCTCGGTGACCATGCGGTCGATGCCGCGAACCACGCGGCGCTCGAGCAGGCGATCCGCGCCGGCGTGCTGTGCAACGACGCCCGGCTACGCGAGGAAAACGGCGTCTGGAGCATCGTGGGCGACCCGACCGAGGGCGCGCTGCTGGTCCTCGGACGCAAGGCCGGCATGACCCAGGACGGAGAGGAGGCCGACTGGCCGCGCCTGGACTCGATCCCGTTCGAGTCCGAGCACCGTTTCATGGCCACCCGGAATCGCGATGGCAGCGGCCGCGGCTGGCTGTTCGTGAAAGGTGCGCCCGAACGCATCCTGGACGTGTGCGCACACCAGCTCGGGCCGGCGGGCGAAGAGCCGCTGGACGTCGACTACTGGCGGCGCATGGGCACCGACACCGCGGCGCGCGGCCTGCGCCTGCTCGCACTGGCCTGCCGGCAGCGCGAGCCGGCGGGACCCTCGCTCGGCTTCGGCGACGTGGTCGAGGGCTACACGATGCTCGCGCTGGTAGGCATCGTCGACCCGCCGCGTGAAGAAGCGCTGCATGCGGTCGAGGACTGCCATCGTGCCGGCATCCGGGTCAAGATGATCACCGGCGATCACGTGGAGACTGCACGCGCGATCGGCGCCGCGCTTTCGATCGGCACCGGCAAGCCGGCCCTGACCGGTGCCGAGATCGCGTTGATGGACGACGCGGCGCTTCGCCGCGTCGCGCTGGACACCGACGTGTTCGCGCGCGCCAGCCCCGAGCACAAGCTGCGGCTGGTGCAGGCGCTGCAGGACCAGGGCCAGGTCGTGGCCATGACCGGCGACGGCGTGAACGACGCGCCGGCGCTCAAGCGCGCCGACATCGGCGTCGCGATGGGCATGAAGGGCACCGAGGCCGCCAAGGAGGCCGCCGACATGGTGCTGGCCGACGACAACTTCGCGACCATCGCCACCGCGGTGCGCGAGGGCCGCGCGGTGTACGACAACCTCAAGAAGTTCGTGCTGTTCATGCTGCCCACCAACGGCGGCGAAGCGCTGGTGGTGATCGCAGCGATCCTGTTCGAGCTGACGTTGCCGCTGACGCCCGCCCAGGTGTTGTGGATCAACATGGTGACCTCGAGCACGCTCGGGCTCGCGCTCGCGTTCGAGCCGGCCGAGCGCGGCATCATGCGGCGACCGCCACGCCCGCCGGGCGAGAAGCTGCTGTCGGGTTTCTTCGTCTGGCGCGTGGCGCAGGTCTCGCTGCTGATGATGACCGGCGCACTGGGGCTGTTCCTGTGGGAGATGCAGCTCGGCACCGGCGTCGAGACCGCACGCACGATGGCGGTCAACGCAGTGGTCGCCGGCGAGATCTTCTACCTGCTAAACAGCCGCTACGTGCTCGCGCCGGTGACCAACCGCGAGGGGTTGTTCGGCAACCGGCACGCGCTGGCCGCGATCGGCGCCTGCATCATGTTGCAGGTGCTGTACACCCACACGCCGGTGATGCAGGCGATCTTCGGTTCGGCCGACCTGTCGGGCGTGCAGTGGCTCAAGGTCATCGGCGCGGGGCTGCTGGTGTTCAGCGTCGCCGAACTGGAGAAGGCCATGATGCGCCGCCTGCGGACGCCACCGCAGGGCCTGCGCGCATCGCTTCAGGCGTAGCCACGGAGCCCTGCTGCGACTGGTCGAACTCCGCCTGCAACATGTCGATGAAGACCCGGCTGCGCGATGCAAGCAGGCGCCTGCCCGCCGTCACGCACCACACCGTCATCGTCGGCAGGCACCACCCGGGCAGCACGCGCTCGAGCAGCCCCTCGGCGACCATTGGCGCGACGGAGCGTGCGGACATCGCCGCGATGCCCAGGCCATGCAGCGCGAGCGCGCAATGCAGGCTCACCGAATTGGCCGCCAGCGGTCCGTCGGGCAATCCTTCCCACCGCTCTTCGCCGCGCGCGAGACGCCACGGCTGGGGCTCGCCGTTGCTCCCGATCAATCGCAGGCCGGTGTGATCGAGCAGTTGCTCGGGCCGGGTCGGCACCCCTGCACGCGCGAGATAGGCGGGGCTGGCGTACAGGCCGTGCTCGAGCTCGATCATGCGGCGCGCGACCAGCGTCGCGTCGTCGGGCAACTGCGCCGCGACACGGATCGCGAGGTCGAAGCGTTCGGCCACCAGGTCGACGCGCCGCGGCGAGATGTCGAGCTCGAGCTGCACCTCGGGATACCGCTCGGCGAAGCGCAACAACAGCGGCACGAGATCGAGGTCGTCGAGAAAGCTCGGCGGCAGCGACACGCGCAGCCTCCCCTGCGGGGTCGACTGCCGGTGCTGGGCCAGCGCACCGGCGGCCTCGGTCTCCTCGAGCAGTCTTCGGGCGTGCTCGAGGATGCGCTCGCCGAAATCGGTGAGCGTGAGCCGCCGCGTGGTACGCACCAGCAGGCGCTCGCCGAGCCGGGATTCGAGCGCGCCGATGCGGCGCGACACGGTGGCCTTGGGCAGGCCGCAGCGGTGCGCCGCGCGCGCGAAGCTGTCGGCTTCGACGATGCAGGCGAACAGCACCAGATCATCGGCATCGAAATTCACGGTGGCCTATTGTTCCATTTTCGGTTTAATCATATCAGTATTTCGGTCTTCAGTTCCGATAACGATGCCAATAAAGTGGCTCTCATCGGGTCCCGTTTCGTCGAACGGCACCGTTCCTACCGTGGAGAGCCTCATGAAAATCCTGCAGATCAACGCCAGCGCCCGCGCCGAAGGCGCCAACTCGACCCGGCTCGCCGACGCGATCACCGCGCGGCTGACGTCGCGCCATCCCGGCGCGGTGGTGGAGGTGCGCGACTTCGCACGCAATCCCCATCCGGTGCTCGACGAAGCGGCGCTGCAGGCGCTGTTCACGTCGGCCGACCAGCGCACGCCCGAACAGGCGGCGCGCGTGGCGCTGGACGACGCGCTGATCGCACAACTGCAGTCGGCCGACGCGATCGTGCTCGGCGTGCCGATGTACAACTTCGGCGTGCCGGTGCAGCTGAAATCCTGGATCGACGCCATCGCGCGCGCCGGCGTAACCTTTCGCTACACCGCCGACGGCCCGCAGGGGCTGGTGACCGGCAAGAAGGTGTACGTCGCGCTGGCACGCGGCGGCCTGTATCGCGACACGCCGGCCGATTCGCAGGTACCGTACCTGAAATCGGTGCTGGGTTTCCTCGGCATGACCGATATCGAGTTCGTCTATGCCGAGGGACTGGCGATGGGACAGGAACTGGCGGCCAGGGCATTCGAGGAGGCGCATGCACAGATCGAGGCACTCGCAGCCTGAGCGACCGACCATGAACGACACCGTCGTTTCCAGCGCCGACGTGCGCTCGCGCGCCGTCGAGCGCCTGGTCAGGGGCGTGCCGACGTCCGACGGCGCCGGCGTGCGCCTGACCCGCGTGCTCACGCAGGACCTGCAGCGCCGGCTCGACCCGTTCCTGATGCTCGATGCGTTCCGCAATGAGCGCGCCGACGATTACATCGGCGGCTTCCCCGATCATCCGCATCGCGGCTTCGAGACCGTGACCTACATGATCGCGGGCCGCATGCGCCATCGTGACAGCGCCGGCAACGAAGGGCTGCTCGAATCCGGCGGCGCGCAGTGGATGACCGCCGGCAGCGGGCTCATCCACTCCGAGCTGCCCGAGCAGGAACACGGCCTGATGGAGGGATTCCAGCTGTGGTTGAACCTTCCGGCGGCGACGAAGATGGTGGCGCCGAGCTACCGTGACCTGCCGGCATCGGCGATCCCCGCATACGAAGCCGCCAGCGGCGTGTGCGTGCGCGTGATCGCCGGGCGCAGCCACGGTGTCACCGGCGCCGTCGAGCGCCCCGATACCGAGCCGCTGTACCTCGACGTGCACCTGCCTGCAGGCGCCCGCTTCGCGCAGCCGCTGCCTCGCGGCCACAACGCGTTCACCTACACCTACCGCGGCAGCGTGACCGTGGCAGGCACCGTCATACCCGACCGCCACATGGCGGTCCTGGCCAACGACGACGGCACGGGCGTGATCCTGGAAGCCGGCGAGGACGCCCGCGCGCTGATCGTGGCCGGCCGCCCGCTCGGCGAGCCGATCGTGCAGTACGGTCCGTTCGTGATGAACACGGCCGAAGAGATCCGGCAGGCGTTCGCCGACTACCAGCGCGGCGCTTTCGAGGCGGCGGCGGTGCGTGCGCTGTAGCGGGGAAACGCTCCCAGGGCCTGTTCACGCCACGATCATCCCCGCGGATGATGCCGTGCGTGCAGCGCCTTCAGGCGCTCGCGCGCCACGTGCGTATAGATCTGCGTGGTCGAGATGTCGGCGTGGCCGAGCAGCATCTGCACCACGCGCAGGTCGGCGCCGTGCTCGAGCAGGTGCGTGGCGAACGCGTGGCGCAGTGTGTGCGGCGACAGCGGCGCATTGATGCCGGCCAGGCTCGCATAGCGCTTGACCAGCGTCCAGAACATCTGGCGCGTCATCGGCTCGCCGCGTCGCGTGACGAACAGCGCATCGGCGCCGCGCGCGCCGAGCAGCGCCGGGCGCGCCTGGCGCAGATAACGCTCGATCCAGCCGCGCGCCTCCTCTCCCAGCGGAACCAGGCGCTCGCGGTTGCCCTTGCCGACGACACGCACGACCCCCTCGACGAGTCCCACCTGCACGCCGGCCAGCGCGACCAGCTCTGACACGCGCAGCCCGGTCGCGTAAAGCGTCTCCAGCATCGCGCGGTCGCGCAATCCGAGCGGCGTATCCAGGTCCGGGGCGGCCAGCAGCGCCTCGACCTGGCGCTCGGACAGCGTGGTCGGAAAGCGGGGCGGCTGGCGCGCCGAGCGGATGTGCAGCGTGGGATCGTCACTGCGTGCCCGCTCGCGCACGAGGTAGCGGAAGAAGCGGCGAAACACCGTCAGCCGACGGTTGCTGCTGGTTGCGCGCGAACCGCCGTGCCGGTGAGCGATGTAGCCGTGCAGGTCGGCCTCGGCCGCCTCGTGCAGCGGCACGCCGCGCTCTGCGAGCAGCCACCGGTCCAGCAGCGTCAGGTCTCGGCGATATGCGGCGAGCGTGTTGCGCGCCAGGCCGTCTTCCAGCCAGACGGCGTCGCAAAAGGCCGCGATCCAGCGCTCGGCGGACGTTGCCGCGTCGCTGCCGGGGACGTCCAGCGCCACGTCTCAGCTGCCGAGCATCGCCTGCTTCAAGTCGTCGTCGAGCGGGCGCTCGCCGAGGAAGATGCGCAGGATGGCCTTGAGCAGCGCCGCGTGGGGAATCGCCGGGCCGAGCGGATGTCCGTCGACGCTCACACGCGTGCCACCGCCGACGAAATCGATGTCGATGCGCTCGCCCTTGCGCGTCTGGCCGAGCGTGAGCATGGTGTCGATCAGCCGCTCGATGCGCGGGCCGAGCGTTGCCATTTCGGCGTCGTCGTGGTTGTCGCGCAGCGCCAGCACGAAACGCTGCGTCACCCATTCGGAAGACAGGTCGGCGAGCATCGTCAGCGACAATCGGCGCGGGCCGTCCTGCGCCAGCAGCACCTGCGCGTCGGGCGAGCGGCTGGGCACGTACAGCGCGGCCACGTAGGCCTTGACGATGTAGACGGTGCGCATCCCTGCCCCGTTCAGCAGCAGGCGCACACCATCGAGATCGACTGCGTCCTGGACCTCGACACCCTCGACCTCGGCTGCCATCGCCGGCGATGCCACGGACAGCGTGGCCATCGTGGCCGGCACTGCCACCAGCCATGCCCCGGCCGCCGGCGCGGCGCACGCGATCACCGCGGCGGCGCACACCGCGGAGCTCCGCTTGCAGAGGGCGCTGAAGAGTCGCTGCATGTTTCCTGCCAGGTGCCGACACCCGGCATGACCGGGGCGGCCAGACTATAAACCGATCGGCTCGGCGAGCCCAAGGTCGCGACGCCACCCGGCGTGGCGGCACGACCGGCGGCACACCGCGGGGGCAGTCCCGCGGATCTGGCGCGTCGGCAAGCAGGACGGACCGATATTCGACTTGTGAACGACATTGCGCCGGCGTGCTGCGGTGCACGATTGATCATCGTCAAAGAGCGGTCCTGCGTACTGGCTCATCCTAACCTGCATGAGCCATAAGGGTTTTTCTTGACCAATCCCCAAAACAGGGAGATCGACCGATGAGAAGGACAGTACGCATGAGCCCGACAGCCTGGATGGTCGCCGCGGCATTCGCAGGCGTAGCTGGTCTCGGCCTGGCGCCGGGCAAGGCGGCGGCTCAGGCTGCAGGCGCCCCGACGCTGACGAAGGAGGAGTCCGAGAAGGCCAAGCAGATCTACTTCGAGCGCTGTGCCGGCTGCCACGGCGTTCTCCGCAAGGGTGCCACCGGCAAGAACCTCGAGCCGCACTGGACGCGCAAGCTTCCCGACGGCAGCGTGCAGGAGGGCGGCACGCTGAAGCTCGGCACCGGACGCCTCGAGAAGATCATCTCGATGGGTACCGACGGCGGCATGGTCAACTTCGACGACATCCTGTCCAAGCAGGAGATCGAGTTGATGGCGCGCTACATCCAGCAGGTGCCGGATACGCCGCCCGAGTACAGCCTGAAGGAGACGAAGGACTCCTGGAAGGTCATGGTCCCGGTCGACCAGCGGCCGAAAAAGCAGATGAACAAGTTCAACCTGAAGAACATGTTCTCTGTCACGCTGCGCGACACCGGCGAAGTGGCGCTGATCGACGGCGACACCAAGGAAATCCGCAGCATCGTCAAGACCGGTTACGCGGTGCACATCTCGCGCCTGTCCAAGTCGGGCCGCTATGTGTACGTGATCGGCCGCGACGGTCGCCTGTCGCTGATCGACCTGTGGATGGAGAAGCCCGAAGTGGTGGCCGAAGTGAAGATCGGCTTCGACGCGCGCTCGGTCGACACCTCGAAGTTCAAGGGCTTCGAGGACAAGTATGCGATCGCCGGCTCCTACTGGCCGCCGCAGTACGTGATCATGGACGGCCAGACGCTCGAGCCCATGAAGGTCGTGTCCACGCGCGGCATGACGGTCGACGGTGAATACCACCCCGAGCCGCGCGTCGCGTCGATCGTCTCCTCGGAGATCAAGCCCGAGTGGGTGGTCAACATCAAGGAGACCGGCCAGATCCTGCTGGTCGACTACTCCGACATCGAGAACCTGAAGGTCACGACGATCGCCTCGGCCAAGTTCCTGCACGACGGCGGCTGGGATGCCTCCAAGCGCTACTTCCTGGTGGCGGCCAACGCGTCGAACAAGATTGCGGCGGTCGACACGAAGACCGGCAAACTCGCCGCCCTCGTGGACACCAAGAAGATCCCGCACCCGGGTCGCGGCGCGAACTTCAAGCATCCGCAATTCGGACCGGTCTGGGCCACGGGTCACCTCGGCGACGACGTCGTCACGCTGATCAGCACGCCGTCCGACAAGAAGGAAAACGCCAAGTTCAAGAAGCACAACTGGAAGGTGGTCCAGGAGGTGCAGCACATCGGTGCCGGCAACCTGTTCGTGAAGACGCATCCGAAGTCCAAGCACCTGTGGGCCGACGCTCCCCAGAACCCCGAGCGCGAGATCGCCGAATCGGTGGCGGTATGGGACATGGCCGACCTGTCCAAGCCGAAGAAGGTGATCAACGTGGCGAAGGATTCGGGGCTTCCGCAGACCCAGGCAATCCGGCGCGCGGTGCACCCCGAGTACAGCGCGGACGGCACCGAGGTGTGGATCTCGCTGTGGGGCGGCAAGACCGACCAGTCGGCCATCGTCGTCTACGATGACAAGACGCTCGCCGTGAAGAAGGTGATCACCGATCCGAAGATGATCACCCCCACCGGCAAGTTCAACGTCTACAACACGCAGCACGACATCTACTGAGGCTGCATCAGCGGCGGCGGGAGCACCGGACCGGGTTCCCGCCGCATCTTCGTGACGACTCCACACTCCCCCTCACGAAACGCGATGCCGGCGGAGGTCGGCTTGCGCGAGGGAACGTGCAAACCGGTCCGATGAAGGGAAACGATCATGGGCGACAGGCAGCAGGACGGTAAATCGGAAAAGCGCCCGGGCGCAATCGGGCGCCTGTGGAATTGGCTGCGGCGTCCCAGCGGCACCACTTCCGTACTGACGCTTCTCGTCGCGGGCCTGGTGGCGGGCATCGTGTTCTGGGGCGGCTTCAACACCGTGGTCGAAGCCACCAACACGATGACGTTCTGCATCGGCTGCCACGAGATGCGCGACAACGTGTACGTCGAGTACAAGAAAACGATCCACTACTCCAACCGCACCGGCGTGCGCGCCACGTGCTCCGACTGCCACGTGCCCAGGGACTGGACGCACAAGATGGTGCGCAAGGTCAAGGCTACGCGTGAGCTGTACGGCAAGGTCATGGGCACGATCGACACGAGGGAGAAATTCGAAGCCAAGCGCCTGCAGCTGGCACGCAACGAATGGGCGCGCATGAAGGCCTCCGACTCGCGCGAGTGCCGCAACTGCCATGGTTTCGACGGCATGAACACCGAGGTGCA
Organism: uncultured Limnobacter sp.; assembly: GCA_964494665.1. Classification (GTDB taxonomy): domain Bacteria; phylum Pseudomonadota; class Gammaproteobacteria; order Burkholderiales; family Burkholderiaceae_E; genus Zeimonas. The sequence goes on along the minus strand of CAZBTE010000002.1, from coordinate 2,595 downwards.
GAAGCCGCGCGCCAAGCGCGCCCACGAGCTGGCGCAGCGCGACGGCGACACCTGCATCGACTGCCACAAGGGCATTGCGCACAACAAGCCCGAAGGCATGACAGACGAGGACGAGGAATAGCCCCGAGAGGGCTCCGCAACCGAAGCAATCGAAGCAACCGAAAGGAGCATGACGATGAGCAAGCAGACGCTGGCAGTCGCGATCGGCCTGGCGTTCGCCGCCACGGGTGCCGCCCACGCCGCGCCGCCCGACTGGGGCAAGGTCCAGGCCAAGACGATCACCGTCTTCTATCCGGGCGTCTCGCCGATGGAATGGATCACGAAGGGCAGCGATCACGGCGGCGCCCGCGCATTCAGGAAAGGCGAAACCTGTGCCAGCTGCCACGACGAAGAAGCGGCCGACATGGGCAAGAAGATGGTGAGCGGCCAGAAGATCGAGCCGACGCCGCCCAAGGGCAAGGCGGGTTCGATCCCGGTCTCGGTGCAAGCCGCCAACGATGGCCAGAACCTGTACATGCGCTTCCAGTGGAAGCAGCCGCCGGCTTCGGGCGGCGACAAGCTGGACGCCGAGAACCAGGTCAAGCTCGCGTTCATGCTCGAGGACAACAAGCTCGACAAGGCGAGCGCGAGCGGGTGCTGGTCCACCTGCCACCAGGACTCGCGCACGATGCCCAATGCCAAGGACGACAAGAAGACCAAGTACGTGAACGGCGCCAGCCTCGCCGACGGCAAGTTCTTCGACCTGCTGCAATGGCGCAGCAAGGGCAAGCCGGTCGACGGCCACGTTGCCGAGGCCCGCGTGATGGAAGGGGGAACGGCGCTGGTTTCGGCCGAGGGCAAGAAGGACGGCGACACCTGGACGGTCGTGTTCACGCGCAAGCTCGCCGGCGGCAAGGGCGACGTCGCGCTGCAGTCCGGCAAGACCTACCCGTTCGGATTTGCGATCCACGACGATCACGCCGCGGGCCGCTTCCACCACGTCTCGCTCGGCTACATGCTGGGCATCGACACGAAGGCGGACATCAGCGCCGCCAAGCAGTAGCGGTACGGCGGGACGCAAGTCCCGCGACGCCGCAAAGAACGGGGCCTTGCGCCCCGTTTCTCGTTGCCGGACTCGAACCGCGCCTGGCGCGGGCCGCGTCTCTTGCGCGCAAGCGCCGCGCTCATTGCGAACAGGCGCCGCGCTATTTGCGCGACCGCCGCGGCGCTACTTGCGCGGCTGTGCGCCGACGAATGCGTTGTCCACCAGCGGCGGCGCGTCGAATTGCGGCACGTGGCACAGCTGGCAGGCGTGCCGACGCGCATCGGCGTCCGCGAGCTTCTGGCCGGTCGCACTGACCAGGTGCGAATCGGAGATCCGCGGTGCCTCCTTCTTCTTGTAGTTCTCCATGCCGTGGCATTCGAGGCACTGGTTGTCGGTGAGCGTCACCTCGTCGAAATTCTCGGTGGCGTGCGGAATCAGCGGCGGCTGTCCGACGAAGGTGCGCCCGATGGTCTGCTGCAGTCCGGGCCGCTTTCCGATCTGCTCGCGCACCGTCGGCGCCTGGTCGGCGGTTGCGGCATCGCTGCCGCGCAGGCTCGACACCGGCACTCCCGACGAGGGCGCCTTTACGTTGGACACACAGGCCGCGAGGCCCATGCTGGCGACGAGCGCGGCCGCCATCGCGTTGACCAGGAATCTGTTCATGTCGTCACTCCTCGCTTGTGCGGGGATTCACCCACGCAGTCCAAATCGAAACACCTCTTTCGCGCACACATCGATGCAGCGCCCGCAGTTGGTGCAATCACGCGACAGGATCACCGGCCCGACACCCTTCGCGGCGCCTTTCAATGCCGGCGTGATCACGTGACTCTCGGGACACACCGCGAAGCAGTCCAGGCAGTCGTTGCACGCGTCGCGGCGCACGGCCGACACGCGGACCGGGCTCTTGCTGCCGAGCACGCCGTAGGCTGCACCGACCGGGCACAGGTGCCCGCACCAGCCGTGCAGCGAGAACAGCAGGTCGAACAGGAATACCGCGAGCACGACGATCCACGCCGCGCCGATGCCGAAGATGAGGCCGCGATGGAGCATCGACACCGGGTTGACCAGCTCCCAGACGATGGTGCCGGTGGCGCCGGCGAGCACCAGCGTGGCGCCGAGCAGCCAGTAGCGCACGCTGCGCGCGATGTACACCGAGCGGCTGATGCGCAGGCGGCGACGCAGCCATGCCGCGAGGTCGGCGATCGGGTTGACCGGGCACACCCACGAACAGTAGACCCGTCCGCCGACCAGGAAGTAGAAGGCGAGCACGATCGCCGCGCCTACCAGTGCCCGGTTCTCCGGCGCGTGGCCTGCGGCCAGCCCCTGGAGCAGCACGTACGGATCGGTGAGCGGCAGCACGTCGAGCGTGAAGCTGGAGCTCAGGTTGCCCTTGACGATCCACACGCCTGCAAGCGGGCCCAACAGGAACAGGGCGAGCACGCCAAGCTGCGACGCGCGACGTGCCAGCAACCACTTGTGGCTCGCCAGCCAGCCACGAGCGGCGATCGATTCGGCACCGGGGCGTCTGTTCGCTGCCATCACCGCGCTCCAGCGCCCGCGGGCGGCGCACC
>CAZBTE010000001.1:13415-40539 GCA_964494665.1 uncultured Limnobacter sp. | reverse complement strand
TCTTCTATCTGCAGGCGCCGTTCACCGGCGGCGAAGACGGCATCCAGGCGGTGCCGCGCGGCAGGCTGTTCGGGCTGGTCGATCTCGGCTCGGCGGCCGGAATGTACCCGCTGGTGCTGGCGATCTTCCTCGGCGGCTTCCTGCTGATCTGGCGCGTCGTGCACTCGCCGTTCGGGCAGATCCTCAAGGCGATCCGCGAGAACGAGGCGCGTGCCACGTCGCTCGGCTACGACACCGACCGGTACAAGCTGGTCGCCTACGTGCTGTCGGCGACCCTTTCCGGTCTGGCCGGGGGCACGAAGGCGCTGGTGTTCCAGCTCGCGTCGCTGACCGACGTCTACTGGACGATGTCGGGCGAGGTCGTGCTGATGACGCTGCTCGGCGGGCTGGGCACGCTGTTCGGCCCGGTCGTCGGCGCGGCGATCATCATCACCATGCAGAACTACCTGGCGCAGATCGGCGCGTGGGTGACGGTCGTGCAGGGCGCGATCTTCGTCGTCTGCGTGATGGCGTTCAGGCGCGGCGTGGTCGGCGAGATCGCGCACTGGCTGAAGAAGCCGCTGTAGCCCACGGCGGGCGTCGCGCCACCGATTGCGCGAGCAAAGTCGTGCGCCGGCTGCGGTCGGCGTGGCACCGATTGCGCGAGCAAAGCCGTGCGCCGGCTGCGGTCGGCGTGCCGGCGCTTGCCCCCGCTGCGCGGGGGTGCCCTGTGATGCTCGCAGCACCGGCTGGCGCGGCGAAACTCGCTACGCTCGCTGGCGCGAGCTGCGCTCGGACAATCGCCGCGAGAATGATGGACGGCGCGCGCTGCGCGCGCCGCCGGTGCTGCTGCGCTTCTCGGCTGCGCACAGGCACGCCGACCGCAGCCGGCGCACGCCTTTGCGGCAAGCGTTGCGGCGGTTGCTGGCGGCGGCAGTGTGAGCAGCGATCTGGCCCGTTCTCCGAATCCCGGCGACGCCGCATCGGCGCGTTTGGGCAGGCGGGCGGCGCGGCGCCCGGGCGCGCGGATGTCTGCGGCGCCGAGCATCGCAGCCTCGGGGTCGGCGCGCGAAGCGCGCTTCGTATGTCTGACTTGCGGCGCCTTGTCTGAACGAAGCGAGCGCAGCGAGCGCAGTGAGTTGCGCCGCACGACCCCGAGGCGAGACGCGCAGGGCAGTCGGTGCGCAGCACCGACCGCCGCAATCATTCGTGCGCCCGTGCGCCGCGCCGCCCGCCTGCCCAAACGCGCCGATGCGGCGTCGCCGGGGTTCGGCGCGTCAGTCGACGATCGTCTGCGCCTGCTCGCGCAGGTACAACGGCAGGTACCAGAACGACCCGATCGACTTGCCGGTGGTGCCGCTGCCCTTCCAGCCGCCGAACGGCTGGTAGCCGGGCCAGGCGCCGGTGGTCGCGCCCTGCGGGCGGTTCACGTAGACGACACCGGCTTCGATGCGCTCGACGAAGGCGTCGATCTCCTCGGGTGCGCCGTAGAAGCCGGCGGTGAGCCCGTAGTCGGAGCGGTTCGCTTCGTCGATCGCCTCGTCGAGCGAGTCGACCTCCTCGAGCAGCACCAGCGGCACGAAGTGCTCGTCACGCCACAGCGCGTCGTCGCGCGGCGCGGCGCCCACCGTCGGGGCGACGAACCAGCCGCGCGCGAGCGACGCGTCGTCCAGCACGTGCCCGCCGGTGTCGATGCGCCCGACCGCGCGCAGCCGCTCGACGCAGCGCAGGTAGCGGTCGCGCGCGGCGCGGTTGATGACCGGCCCCATCCAGTTGCGGCGTTCGGTCGGATCGCCGATCGCGATCGCGTCGGTGGCGGCGACCAGCCGCTCGCGCAGCGCCTGCGCGAGCGGGCGCTCGACCAGCACGCGCGAGCACGCCGAGCACTTCTGCCCTTGCAGCCCGAATGCCGAGCGCCAGATGCCGGTGGCGGCGCGATCCAGATCGGCGTTGCGGGTGACGATGGCGGCGTTCTTGCCTCCCATCTCGGCGATGCACGGACGCGGCCAGCGACCCTGCGCGAAGCGGCGCAGGATGTTCATGCCGACTTCGTGTGAACCGGTGAACGTGGCACCGGCGACGTCGGGGTGGCCGACCAGTGCGTCGCCGACGGTGCCGCCCGCGCCGGTGACGAAATTCAGCACGCCGTCGGGCAGGCCGGCGTCACGGAACGCCTCGAGCAGCAGCCAGCCGCTGAGCGAGGTGTCGCTGGCGACCTTGAACACCACGGTGTTGCCGGCGACGAGCGCGGCGCCGATCGGTCCGCCGGCCAGCGCGAACGGGAAGTTGAACGGCGCGATCACCGCCCATACGCCGTAGGGCCTGAGTTGCGTACGATTGCGACTGACGAAGCCGGCCAGCGGATCGTTCGGCAGCTCGCGGCGGAAACCATCGTTGGCCTGCATCTGGTCGCAGTACCAGGCGACGAGCTCGGCGGTCTCCTGGACTTCGCCGAGCGACTCCATTCGATTCTTGCCCACCTCGAGCGCGACCGCAGCCGAAATCGCATAGACGCGCTCCTCGATCAGCGCCGCGGCGCGACGCAGGAGCGCGACGCGATCCGTCCACGGCGCGCGCGACCACGCGGGGAACGCGCGCCGCGCGGCGGCGATCGCGGCGTCGACGTCGACCGCCGCTCCGCTCTGGAAGCGACCGAGCAGCACGTCGGTATCGATCGGCGAGCGCACCTCGAAGGTGGACGTCGCGTGGCGTGCCTTGCCGTCGACGAACATCGGATGGTCCTGCCCGAGCCGGGGCCGCAGCCGGGCGAGCTCGGCCTCGAAGCGCTCGTGCGTCTGCGCCGGTGGGTCGAACATGGTCGAGTAGGTGAGCCGGAACGGCGCGGAAGTGTTCATCGCTCACTCCAGTTGCGGCATCACGCGCCGCATGTAACCGTCGAACAGCGGCACCGTGAAGCTGGTGTCGCCGTGCGACGGACTGTAGATCATGCCCTTCTCGATCAACTTCGCACGCGTGGGCGCCACCGTCTGCACCTCGCGCCCCATCACCTGGGCGATGTCGCCCGAGCGGTGCGGACCGGGGCCCAGCTCGGCCATCGCGCGCAGGTAGCGCTTCTCAGACGGCGCGAGCCGGTCGAAGCGCACACGAAAGAAGCTCATGTCCAGCTCGGCGACCGCGCGCTCGGTGGCCTCCTGCACGTCCGCGAGCGTGATGGGCGAAGCCTGTGCGCAGTCCCAGCTGTGCTTGCCCCATTCCTGCAGGAAGTACGGATAGCCGCGCGTCTGGCGCAGGATCTCGTCGAGCGCTTCGGGCGCGAACGCGACGCCGACGCGTGCGGCCGGCGCGATGATCGCCTGGCGTGCCGCCGCATCGGGCAGCGGGCCCACCTCGACGAATTCGAACAGCCGCTCGGCGTAGGACTTCGCTTCGCCCATCTGGCCGGGCAGCTGGGGCAGGCCGGCGCCGATCAGCGTGACCGGCAGCTGCAGCTGCGCGCAGCGGTGCAGCGCCGAGATCAGCGCCGCCAGCTGTGGCTCGGCGACGTACTGCAGCTCGTCGACGAACATCGCCAGCAGCGTGTCGCGATCGCGCGCCGCCTCACCCACCGCCTGCAGCAGCGCGGCGAGGTCCGCGTCGAGGTCGCCGCTGTCGGCCACGCCCTGCTCGCTGCCCAGGTCGATGCCGAACTCGATGTCCTGGTAGCGCAGTTTCATCGCCTGCACGAAACCGCCCAGCGCGCGCAACGCGCGCTTGACGCGGTCGCCGCCGGCGGCCAGGCGATCGAGCTTGAGCAGTGCGGCACGCAGCCCCGGTGCGAGCAGCGCCGGCAGCGAGCGCTTCTCAGGCGCTTCGAGCAGCATCGTGGCGCAGCCCTCGGCTTCGGCTTCGTTGCGGATGCGGTTCAGCAGTACGGTCTTGCCCACGCCGCGCAGCCCGATCAGCAGCATGCTGCGCGCCACGAGCCCGGCGCGGATGCGGTGCAGCGCGACCGACGCGTTCTCGATGATCGCGTCGCGCCCGGCCAGCTCGGGCGGCGGGGCGCCCGCGCCGGGTGCGTAGGGATTGGTCCGCGGGTCCATTTCGAGTGAGTTTACCCAGAGTTACCGGAATTTGGAAAGCCACGGTAAATCGACTTGAATCTACTTCATGCCGGGTAGTCACTCCCCGCATCCCGCAGGATCGCCTGCGCGCGCAGGATCACCGGCGTGTCGACCATTTCGCCGTCGACTTCCACCGCGGCGCCGCTCGAGGACGCTGCGGTGTCGAGCACGCGGCGCGCCCACGCACGTTGCGCATCGGTGGGCACGAAGCAGGCGTGCACCTCGCCCACCTGGCGCGGATGGATGCACAGCTTGCCGCCGAATCCGAGGCGGCGCGCCCGCAGCACATCGTCGCGCAGCCGGGCGGGCTCGTCGATCGCCGTCGTCACCCCGTCGACCGGTGCCTGCAGCCCGGCCAGTCGCGACGCCAGCACCAGTTGCGAACGGAATGCCAGCAGTTCGTCCTCGTGCGCGTCGTGCATGCCGAGATCGATCCGGAAGTCGAGCGAGCCGAACACCAACCGTTGCACGCCCGGTGCGGCGGCAAGCTGCGCCAGCGCGGCAAAGCCCGCCGCGCTCTCGATCAGCGGCAGCACGGTGGAGGCGCCAGCGGCTAGCACCGCGGCAACGTCGGCGGCGCGCTCGGCCTTCGGCAGCAACACCGCCGCGACGCCGGGTTGGCGGCACAGCGCGAGGTCGTCCCGGAACCACTCGCTGTCGGCACCGTTCAGGCGCAGCATCACCGGGTGCCGTGGCGTCAGCCACGCGGCGATCGCCTCGCGTGCGCGCGCCTTGTCGGGCGCCGGCACCGCGTCTTCCAGATCGAGAATCACGGCGTCGGCACCGGCGGCCAGCGCCTTGTCGAAGCGGTCGGGGCGAGTGCCCGGCACGAACAGCAGCGAACGGGCGACTGGCGGCGCCGAATGGGTGGCATTGCTCATGACCGGGCGCACGCTTCCATCGCCAGGAAACCGTCGTGGTCGCGTGCCCACAACCGAACGGTGCGTTCGTCGTCGGCACGGCCGCACACGACGAAGCGATGAATGTCGAACAGCGGACGGACCGCGCGGAACTCGAAGCGCTGCACGCGCATGCGAGGCAGCTCGCGCCTGAGCAGGTCGAGCAGCAGCGTCGCGATCAGCGGCCCGTGCACGACCAGGCCGGGATAGCCTTCGACCTCGGTAACGTAACTGCGGTCGTAGTGGATGCGATGCCCGTTGAAGGTGAGCGCCGAATAGCGAAACAGCAGCACCGGATCGGGGACGATCTCGCGCACGAACGCGGCGTCGTCGGGTGCGCGCCGCGGGTCGGGTGCCGCCGCGCCGGGCGCCGGCGGGTCGCGATAGACGATGTCGTGCTCCTCGGTGATCGCCAGGCCGTGCGAATTGGCGATCTCGTGGCGCACGTCCACGAACAACAGGGCGCCGCTGCGCCCGGTCTTCGCCCGCACGTCGGTGATGCGCGAGTCGCGCGTGATCGCTTCGCCCACGCACAGCGGGCGGTGGAACACCAGCCGTCCTCCCGCCCACATCCGCCGCGGCAGCGGCACCTGAGGCAGGAAGCCGCCGCGTCTGGGGTGCCCGTCCGCGCCGATGTCACCCTGGCGCGCCAGTGGCGTGAAGTACAGCCAGTGCCACAGCGGCGGCAGTTCGTCGCCGGGCCGGGGCTCGGGATCGTCGCGATCGAGCGTGGCCGACAGCGCGGCGACCGGCGCCGCGGTGACGAGATCGGTATGCCGCTCGGTGCGCCCGATCCACGCTTGCAGTGTGGGTACGTCCATGTTCAGCGTGCGACCCCGCCGCGCGCGAGTTCGTCGGACACGTTGTGCACGGCTTGCGGATCGCGCAACGGGACGCGCGCGAGCTCGGCGCGCGTGCGCGCATCGTAGGCGACCAGCGCGCCGCTGCCGTCGCCCTGCAGGCTCGCGAGCACGCGCGCACCATCGCGCGTGAACGCCGCGCCCGTCACCCTGTTGCCGGCACCGGCTCGCAGCGCCGAGACCGCTTCGAGCGTGCGCTTGTCGATCACGAGCAGCGTGTCGCCCGGCGTGTTCGTCGCGGCGTCCGCCCAGGCGTGTGGCGAGGCCTCGTGGTCGGTCACGAACGAGCCGGCGCCCGGCGTGCGCACGCGCGCGACCTCCTTCCAGTCGACGGTATCGACGACGCTGATCGCGCCCTCGCGCAGGTTCGGCACTGCCATCAGCACGCGTCCGTCGCGCAGCCAGCTCGCGCCGCCGGAGGGGCGCGGCTCGCCGGGCAGCGGCAGCGAGGCGATGGCGCGACGTATGTCGAGATTGACCACCCTGGCCGGGCTGCCGTCGCGCGGACTTGCGAGAAGCTCCCAGCGACCCGGCGCGAAACCGATGTCGCGCAGCACCCTGTCGAGCCGCGTGCGACGCGGGTTGAGCTTGCCCGGGATCGGGATGCCCTCGCCCATCCTGAAGTCGTGCACCAGTCCTTCGAAGATCGGCTCGGCACGGTCGTCGTACGAGACCTCCCACAGCTCCGGCACGTCCTCGAGTGCGACCACGAAACTCTTGCGCGCGGCCGCATCGTGCACCTCTGCCACGCGCGAAGTGCGTCCTTCGCGATCCGCAACCGCGATGACCTTGAGCGGCGAGAGGTCGCGTGCATCGAGCACGACCAGCGTGCGCGGTGCGACGTTGCCCGCCAGCAGGTAGCGTCCGTCGCCCGACACGGCGAAGTCGGCCGTCTCCAGGCCGACGCGCACTTCGGCCATCTGGCGCAGGCTCCACAGGTCGTAGCGCGTGATCCAGCCGTCGCGCGTGGCGAGATGGACGAAGCGGCCATCGGGCGAGAAGCGCGGCGCGCCGTGCCACGCGCTGCGGCTCGCGACGCGAGCCAGCGGCCGGAAGCGCTCGCCGTCGAGGATCGACGCGTGGCGAGCGCCGTCTTCGATCACGACGAACAGGTTCAGCGGATCGGCGGCGTGCGACGGCCGGGCCGGCAGGCTGGCCCCCGCTACGTGCGCGATGCGCGAAGCGGCAATGTCCTCGATGGTCCACGCGCCGGGCGGCGCTGCGGCGGAGGCGTCGTGTGGGGTTGTACCCGGCGCCGCGGCAGGGGTCGGGCGCGCGGCCGCTGGCAACGCGACCAGTGCAAGAAGCAGCAGGGCGGCGATCGATCGCGCCGGGCGGCTGAAGCGGTCGTGAACGAAGCTCACCATCGGGTCGATGCGCTGGCGTACGGTGAACGAAACATACAGGAGGAGCGGGCAGGCGTGTGAGCGCGCCGCTGACCCGCTGCGGATAGCACGTACAATCGTCTGCCTCCACGAGTTCGTCGAAGTTTGCGGCGCGGAATGGACGATCATCACGAAGTTCACCGTGGCACCGTGCTGTCGGTACGCGGCAGTGTCGTGGACGCCCACTTTCCCGGCCGACTGCCCGAGTTCTACAACGAACTGCGAGCCGGGGACGATCGCAACATCGTGGTCGAAGTGGTCGGCCACCTCGACCCCGAAACCGTCCGCGGCGTCGCGCTGACCCCTACGGCGGGCCTGGCGCGCGGAGCGCCGATCGTCGACTCGGGCCATTCGCTGCGGGTTCCGGTTGGCGAGAGGCTGCTCGGCCGGGTCGTCAACGTCTTCGGCGAAGTGATCGACGCCGGCGAAGACCTCTCGGGCGGGGAATGGCGCCCGCTGTACGGGTTGCCTGTTTCGCTGGCCGAGCAGGGCGCCACGTCCGAGATCTTCGTCACGGGCATCAAGGCCATCGACCTGCTGGCTCCGCTCGAACGCGGTGGCAAGGCCGGCCTGTTCGGCGGCGCCGGCGTGGGCAAGACCGTGCTCATCACGGAGTTGATCCACAACGTCGCAGGTCGCCACCGGGGCGTCACGGTCTTCTGCGGCATCGGCGAACGCTCGCGTGAAGCGGAAGAACTGGTTCGCGACGTCCGCACCGCAGGCGTGACCGACAACACCGTGCTGGTGTTCGGCCAGATGAACGAGCCGCCCGGCGCCCGGTTCCGCGTCGGACACGCGGCGCTGACGATGGCCGAGTACTTCCGCGACGACGCCCGGCAGGATGTGCTGCTGCTGATCGACAACGTCTTTCGCTTCATCCAGGCCGGCTCCGAGGTCTCGGGACTGCTGGGACGATTGCCGTCGCGCATGGGCTACCAGCCGACGCTGGGGACGGAACTGGCCGAGCTCGAGGAACGCATCTGCACCACGCGCGGGGCTGCGATCACGTCGGTGCAAGCCGTCTACGTTCCGGCGGACGACTTCACGGACCCCGCCATCACGCACACGTTCGCCCACCTGTCGTCGCTGATCGTGCTCTCGCGCGAGCGCGCCAGCCAGGGGTTCTACCCCGCGGTCGATCCCCTGCGCTCGGAGTCCAAGATGCTGACGCCGCCGCTCGTGGGCGAGCGTCACTACCGCGTGGCGCGCAAGGTCCGGGAGACGCTGGCCAGCTACGAAGAGCTGAAGGACGTGATCGCCATGCTCGGGCTGGAAGAGCTGTCGCGCGACGACCAGCGCAAGGTCTTCCGTGCCCGGCGGCTGGATCGGTTCCTGACGCAGCCGTTCTTCACGACGGAGCAGTTCACGAATCTCGAAGGCAAGATGATCGACCTCGAGGAGACGCTCGAAGGCTGCGAGCGAATCCTGAACGACGAGTTCTCCGGTCATCCCGAGAAGTCGCTCTACATGATCGGCACGATCGACGAGGCCGGCAGGCAATGATGACGGTGAAGGTCATCCTGCCCTCCGGCGTGCTGCTGGAACAGCAAGCCGTGAAGGTGGTGGCCGAGGCGCACGACGGGTCCTTCTGCCTGTTGCCGCGGCACATCGATTTCGTGGCGGCACTGGTTCCCGGCATCCTCACGCTCACCGCCTCCGACGGCGAAGAGACGTTCCTCGCGCTCGACGAAGGGATCCTGGTGAAGCACGGCCCGCAAGTGCGGATCTCGACCTGGAATGCGCTGCAGGGAAAGCTGGGCGAGCTGCGGCAGGCCGCGGTCGCGCAGTTCCGCGAACTGGACCAACAGGACCAGATGGCGAGGCTCGCGCTGGATCGCCTCGAGGCCAGCCTGGTGCACCAGATCATCGGATGGGATCGGTGAACATGCGTGCCCGCCCCGCGAGGCCGCCAGCCAGTTCCGGCGAACTGGGCGAGCGAGTCGGGTCGAAGGAGGTCCGCAAGGTCAGGATGCGGAAGAGCCGGGACCGAACGCTCTGGCACGGCATCGGAGCGGCCGGCGTCATCGGCTGGTCGATCGCCGTGCCGACCCTGATCGGGGTCCTGGTGGGGATGTCACTGGATCGCAGGTGGCCGGGTGATTTCTCGTGGTCCCTGGCGCTGCTGCTGGCCGGGGTGACGCTGGGTTGCTTCAATGCATGGTATTGGGTCAACAGGGAGTCCAGGATGATCGCGAGAGACGAAGCCGAGGAGGAAGTGGAGCAATGAACGGGTTCATGGCCCTGGTCCTGTCGATGGCCGCCGGTGCTGGCCTGGGCTTCTTCTATTTCGGCGGCCTGTGGCTGACCGTCCGGCGGCTTGCCGGTTCCGGCAAGCCGGTGCTGCTGTTCGGGGCGAGCTTCGTGCTGCGCACGATCCTGACGGTGCTGGGCTTCTACCTCGTGATGGACGGAAGCCTGGAGCGCATGCTGGCCTGCCTGCTCGGCTTCATCGTCGCCCGCCAGTTGCTGATCTCGCGCTTGCGGCCCGAGCCGGAGCCGGCAGCGCCTCGTGGGCGGGAGGGCGCACGGCCATGACCATCACTCCCGACGCGATCGTCTACTGGCAGGTGGGTCCGTTCGGCATCACGGCCACTCTCGTGTTCAGTTGGGTGGTCATGGCGATTCTCGTTCTGGGCTCCTGGGCGGTGACGCGCAAGCTGTCGATCGGGACCTCGGTGCCACGCGGCCAACTGCTGCTCGAGATCGGGCTGAGCGCCATCCGCGCGCAGATCCGCGACGTGGTCCAGGAGGATACGGACCGCTATCTCCCGTTCATCGGCACGCTGTTCCTGTTCATCGTGTTCTCCAACGTGCTGGTGATCGTTCCGGGCTTCCGGCCACCCACGGGTTCGATATCGACCACGAGTGCCCTTGCGCTGTGCGTGTTCGTGGCGGTCCCGGCCTTCGGCATCGCGAGCCGCGGCCTGCGCGCCTACCTCGCGTCGTACATGGCGCCGAACCCGCTGATGCTGCCCTTCAACGTTCTCGGCGAGGTGACGCGGACCATCTCGTTGTCGATTCGCCTGTTCGGCAACATGATGAGCGGCACGATGATCACGGCCACCGCCCTGGCGATCGCCCCGCTGTTCTTTCCGATCGTCCTGAACGCACTGGGGCTGCTGATCGGCCTGATCCAGGCCTACATCTTCTCGATCCTGGCCCTGGTCTTCATCGCCTCGGCCACGCGCGTGCACGAAGAGCAGTCCGGCAAGGCACCGGATACAACAAAGGAAACGATCCATGGATAGCACAGAGCTGATCGGCATGATCTCCATCATCATGGCCGGAGCCACCGTCGGAATCGGCGCGCCGATCACCGCCATCGGCGAGGGCTGGGCGGTGTCGCGTGCCATGGGCGCCCTGGCCCAGCAACCCGACGCCGCCCCGGTGATTTCGCGAACCCTGTTCATCGGCCTGGCGATGACCGAATCGTCGGCGATCTACTGCTTCGTCGTGTCCATGATCCTGATCTTTGCCAATCCGTTCTGGAACCATTTCGCCGGCCTTGCAGGTGCGCAATAGATGGAACTCGACTGGTTCACGCTGGTCGCCCAGATCGTCAATTTCCTGGTGCTCGTCGGGCTGCTGAAGCATTTCCTTTACGACCGCATCATCGGCGCCATGAACGAGCGGGAAGCCGCGATCGCCGGCCGCCTGGACGAGGCTGCGCGCGCACGCGAATCGGCCGAGCGGGAAGCGGAGTCGTTCCGAAGCAGGAACCGCGACTTCGAGGCACAGCGCGAACAGATGCTCGCCCGTGCCGCCGACGAGGCCGGTTCGCTGCGCCAGCAGTTGATGGAGGACGCCCGCCTGGAAGCCGAAAAGGCCCAGGCGCAATGGCTCGAGACGCTGCAACGGGAACGGCAGGGCATGCTCCAGGACTTCCGCGAACGCGTCGGGCAGGGGGTGTTCGCGCTCGCCAGCCACGGACTGAAGGAACTCGCCGACGCGGACCTGGAGGAGCAGATCCTGAAGGTCTTCGTCGAGCGCGTGCGAACTCTCGACCCGGCGCAACGGGAAACCATCGTGGGGGCAGTGCGCGGTTCGAGCCGCGAGGTCGAACTCCGCACGGCCTTCCCGGTGCACCCGAACGCACAGGTAGAACTGGCCCGGTCGCTGCGCCAGCACCTCGACGACGGCATCGAGCTGCGGTTCACCACGGTTCCGGAGTTGATCTGCGGTGTCGAATTGCGTGCCCATTCGCACCGCCTGGCCTGGAACCTGAACGCCCACCTGGAGAGCCTGGAAGCGCGTGTCTTCGCGGAGCTGGACGAGAGGGCCGGGAACCATGCAGAGGCCCGATAAACACGCGCATTCCGAGCGGCCGCACGAGCCGTTGCGCGATTCCGCCAACGAAGCGCTGGGCGTCGTCGAAGAAGTCCTGCAGGCGGCCGGGCGCACGGCGCTGACCGCTCACGAGGTCGGGCGGGTCGTCTCGGTCGGTTCCGGAGTCGCACGCGTCCGCGGCCTGCCGGGCGTTCAGGCGGAGGAACTGGTCAGCCTTCACGGCGGCCTGCTCGGCCTGGCCTACAACCTCGATCCGGACGAAGTCGGCGTCGTGCTGCTGGGTCCGGGCCGGGACCTCGCCGCCGGCAGCTTCGCCTACCGCACCGGCCGCATCCTGGACGTGCCGGTCGGCCGGGAGATCATCGGACGCGTGGTCGACGCCCTCGGCAGGCCCCTCGACGAGCGCGGCGCCCTCCGGCAGCGCGAACGACGCCCCGTCGAGCGGCCCGCGCCCCCCATCCTGCACCGGGCACCCGTGACCCGTCCGCTGCAGACCGGGCTGAAAGTGATCGACTCCCTGTTGCCGATCGGTCGCGGGCAGCGCGAGCTGATCCTCGGAGACCGCCAGACCGGCAAGACGGCCATCGCGCTCGACACGATCCTGAACCAGCGCGGCAAGGGCGTGCTGTGCGTCTATTGCGCCATCGGCCAGCGCAGTTCGGCGGTGGCCAAGTTCATCACGTCGCTGCGGCGCTACGGCGCGCTGCCTTACTGCGTGGTCGTCGTGGCCTCGGGCGACGAACCGCCCGGAGTCCAGTACATCGCTCCGTACGCGGCGACCACCATGGCCGAGTACTTCATGGAGCAGGGCCACGACGTCCTGATCGTCTACGACGACCTCACGCGCCATGCGCGCGCCTATCGCGAGTTGTCGTTGCTGATGCGGCGCCCCCCAGGGCGCGAGGCCTATCCGGGAGACATTTTCTACGTGCATGCGCGGTTGCTGGAACGCGCGACGCAACTGCGCGACGAGCGCGGCGGCGGCTCCCTGACGGCGCTGCCGATCGCCGAGACGCAGTCGCAGAACATCTCGGCCTACATCCCCACGAACCTGATCTCCATCACGGACGGGCAGATCATCCTGACGCCCCAGCAGTTTCGCAAAGGGGTTCTTCCGGCCGTGGACGTCGGCCGTTCCGTGTCGCGCGTCGGGGGCAAGGCCCAGTTGCCCTGCTACCGCGCCGTCTCCGGGCAGCTCCGCCTTTCCTACGCGCAGTTCGAGGAACTCGAGGTCTTCGCCCGCTTCGGGACCCGCCTCGACGACGCGGCCGTCTCGACGCTGGAACAGGGCCGACGGGTGCGCGAGGTATTCCAGCAGCCCCAGTACGAGCCGCTGCCGGTCCCGGATCAGGTCGCCGTCCTGCTGGCCGCCAGCGAGGGGCTCCTGAACGCGCTCGCCATCGAGAAGGTTGCAGAAGCGGAGCTGGCCATTCGCAAGGCGGTCGCCAAGGACCTGCCCGAGGTCTGCCAGCGCATGGCGTCGGGTGCCAGGCTCACCGACGAAGATCGCGCGGAGTTGCTGAGCGTCATACGCGGCGCGATCGCCGACATCGAGGGAGCCGGGCGATGACGCACGCGCTCGAGTCGATGCGCCGGCGGATCGAGACTGCGGAAGACCTCTACTCGGTGGTGCGGGTCATGAAGGCGCTCGCCGCATCGAGCGTTCGCCAGTACGAGACGGCGGTGGATTCGCTCGCCGAGTACAAGCGCACCCTCGAGGCGGGCCTGCAGATCGTCCTGCGCAACCGGCCCGAAGCAATCGCGGCGCAGTCACCGGCCGGCGAGCGCTGGGGAGTGATCGTGTTCGGTTCCGACCAGGGCATGTGCGGCTCGTTCAACGAGCAGGTGGCGACGTTTGCGCTGGAGCAACTCGATGCGCTTCCCGGTACACGGGAGGATCGGTCGATCCTGGTCGTCGGCTCACGCGTCGTGGGGCGGCTGGAAGACGCCGGCTACGCGGCCCGCGAGCAATTCCGGGTGCCGGGCACGGTGTCCGGCATCACCGCTGCGGTCAGTGCCGTGCTGCTCGCGATCGAGGCGCTGCGTTTCCGCGATGGCGTCGACCAGTTCCTCCTGGTTCACCAGCGGCCGAGTGGTCCCGTGGGCTCGGCGCCGGGCCGGCTGCAGCTCCTTCCGATCGACCGCGACTGGCTCGAGGGGCTCGCGCGCAGGCGCTGGGACTCCCGCTCCGTGCCCACGTTCACGATGGACTGGCGCCGACTGCTCTCGGCGCTGATCAGGCAGTACCTGTTCGTCGTGCTGTTCCGCGCGTTCGCCGAATCGCTGGCGAGCGAAAACGCCAGCCGTCTCGTCTCGATGCACGCTGCGGAACGCAACATCCAGGACCATCTG
Organism: uncultured Limnobacter sp.; assembly: GCA_964494665.1. GTDB lineage: Bacteria > Pseudomonadota > Gammaproteobacteria > Burkholderiales > Burkholderiaceae_E > Zeimonas. Next base: position 26,716 of record CAZBTE010000001.1, on the reverse strand, counting down.
TCCCGGCTTTCGGTCGCCTACCACCAGGGACGCCAGCAGTCGATCACCGAAGAACTGCTCGACATCGTGGCCGGCTTCGAGACCCTTTCGAGCCAGGACCGCGGCACGACAGGCGCCGGCTGACGGCGTAACCTGTGCAATGGCGCGTAACGGACGAGCTTACGCCTGCAGGATCCGGGATGAATCGCCGTGAGAGTCTTCGACGCATCGCCTTCGGCTTCGCGGGCACCGCCGTGGGCGCGGGGCTGCCGGTGAGCGACGCCGTGACGGCATCGGCGTCGCCGCTCGCGCGGCCGATTCCCGCCACGGGGCAGGGCTTGCCGGTGATCGGCCTCGGGACCTGGCAGACCTTCGACGTCGGCCCGTCGCCGTCACAGCGGGCGCCGCTGGTCGACGTGCTGCGCAGCTTTGTCGAACTGGGCGGCAGGCTGATCGATTCGTCGCCGATGTACGGGCGATCGGAAGAAGTGGTCGGCGACATCGCTGCCAGCCTCGGCGTGCGCGAGCGTCTGTTCGTGGCGACCAAGGTCTGGACCACCGGCGCACGGGCCGGCATCGCGCAGATGGAAGAATCGATGCGCAAGCTGCGCGCCGATCCGATCGACCTGATGCAGGTGCACAACCTGGTCGACGTCGACACGCATCTGGACACGTTGCGCGACTGGAAGCAGGCGGGCAGGGTGCGCCATGTGGGCATCACGCACTACACCGCCGGCGCCCACGACGCGGTTGCGCGCGTGATCGCTTCGCGCCCGGTGGACTTCGTCCAGATCAACTACTCGGTGGGCGAGCGCGAGGCCGAGCGCCGCCTGCTGCCGTTCGCACGCGAACGCGGCGTGGCGGTCATCGTCAACCGGCCGTTCGGCGGCGGTGCGCTGCTGCGTCGGCTGCGCAGCCGTCCGTTGCCGGCATGGGCCGCGGAGATCGACTGCACGAGCTGGGCGCAGCTGTTGCTGAAGTTCGTGATCGCGCATCCTGCGGTCACCTGCGCGATACCCGCGACCTCGAAGGTCGAGCACCTGCGCGACAACATGGCAGCGGGGCGGGGCAGGTTGCCCGACGAGGCGTTGCGTGCGCGCATCGCCACGGCGGTTCAGACCACGCCGTCCTGACGGAACTGCGCGATCTGCGCGGCGTCGTAGCCGAGTTCGGCGAGCACCGCCTCGCTGTGCTCGCCGAGCGCCGGGATCGGTGCCATGTTCGCCTCGGTCATGCCGGGCGGCAGCAGCGCCGGCACCACGGCGGCGGGTGTCGCCACCGTCGTCCAGCGTCCACGCGCCTGCAACTGCGGGTGCGCCCAGACCTGCGCCATGTCGTTGACCCGGGCATTGGCGATCTGTGCGTCGTCGAGCAGCGCGCCGAGTTGTTCGGCCGTGAGCGACGCGAAGCGCGCGACGATGATCGCGTGCAGCGCTTCGCGGTTCTCGAGGCGGCGCGCGTTGGCCGAGAAGCGCTCGTCGCTCGCCAGCGCCGGCTGCCCCAGCACCTTGCTGCAGAACAGCTGGCGCTCGCGCTCGTTCTGCACGCCGAGCATCACCGACTTGCCGTCACCGGTCGGGAACGGGCCGTAGGGATGGATCGTGGCGTGTGCGGCGCCGGCACGCGGCGGAGGCGCTGCGCCGTCGAACGCGTAGTACATCGGGAAGCCCATCCACTCGACCATGCTCTCGAGCATCGAGATGTCGATGGACCTGCCGCGGCCGGTGCGCGCGCGCTCGATCAGCGCGGCGAGGATGTTGCCGTACGCGTGCATGCCGGCGGCGATGTCGGCGATCGAGCAGCCGGCCTTGGCCATCTCGCCGGGCGTGCCGGTGACCGACAGGAAGCCAGACTCGGCCTGGATCAGCAGGTCGTAGGCCTTGCGGTCGCGGTACGGTCCGTCGGCGCCGTAGCCCGAGATGTCGCAGACGATCAGGCCCGGGTGCTGCGGCGCGAGCGCCTCGTACGACAGCCCCAGCCGCGCTGCCGCTCCCGGCGCGAGGTTCTGCACCAGCACGTCGGCGCGGTCCAGCAGGCGGGAAAGGATTTGCGGCGCCTGCGCGTGCTTGAGGTCCAGCGTGAGGCTCTCCTTGGAACGATTGGTCCACACGAAGTGCGACGACAGTCCGGCCACGCGCTCGTCGTAGGCACGTGCGAAGTCGCCGACGCCGGGGCGCTCGATCTTGATCACGCGCGCGCCGTGGTCGGCGAGCTGGCGCGTGCACAGTGGCGCCGCGATCGCGTGCTCGAGCGTCACGACGGTGACGCCGGCGAGTGCACCCATCAGTGCAACCTCATCAGTACGACCTCATCAGTACGACCTCGGCAGGCCGAGCAGGTGTTCGGCGACGTACGACAGGATCAGGTTGGTCGAGATCGGCGCGACCTGGTACAGCCGCGTCTCACGGAACTTGCGCTCGACGTCGTACTCGTGCGCGAAGCCGAACCCGCCGTGGAACTGGATGCAGGCGTTGGCCGCTTCCCACGAAGCCTTTGCCGCCAGGTACTTCGCCATGTTGGCCTGCGCGCCGCATGGCTCGTGGGCGTCGTAGCGCCGGCACGCTTCCCAGCGCATCAGGTTGGCCGCCTCGATCTCGATGAACGATTCGGCGATCGGAAACTGCACGCCCTGGTTCTGGCCGATCGGCCGGTCGAACACGACGCGTTGCATCGCGTATTTCGTGACCCGTTCGACGAACCAGTAGCCGTCGCCGATGCATTCGGCGGCAATCAGCGTGCGCTCGGCGTTCAGGCCGTCGAGCAGGTAGCGGAACCCCTTGCCTTCCTCGCCGATCAGGTTCTCGGCCGGGATCTCGAGATTCTCGAAGAACAGTTCGTTGGTCTCGTGGTTGACCATGTTGGGGATCGGCCGCACCGTGAGCCCGGACGCCTGCGCCGCGCGCAGGTCGACCATGAAGATCGACATCCCGTCGGACTTCTTCCTCACGTCGGCCAGCGGCGTCGTGCGCGCGAGCAGGATCATCCAGTCGGAGTGCTGTACGCGCGAGATCCACACCTTCTGGCCATTGACCACGTAGCGGTCGCCCTTTCTCGTCGCAGTGGTCCGGATCTTCGTCGTGTCGGTGCCGGTGGTCGGCTCGGTGACGCCCATCGACTGCAGCCGCCACTCGCCGCTGGCGATCTGCGGCAGGTACGCGCGCTTCTGGTCCTCCGAGCCGTGACGCAGCAGCGTGCCCATGTTGTACATCTGGCCGTGCAGCGCGCCCGAGTTGCCGCCTGCGCGGTTGATCTCCTCCATGATCACGGACGCCTCGGTCAGGCCCAGGCCGGAGCCGCCGTACTCCTGCGGGATCATCGCGGCCATCCAGCCGGCCCGGGTCAGCGCGTCGACGAAGGCTTCGGGATAGCCGCGCGCGGCGTCGACCTCGCGGTGATACGCGTCCGGGAACTGCCGGCACACTTCGCGCACGCCGTCGCGGATGTCCTGGTACGTGTGGTCGGAGGTCGAGATCATCGGTCGTCCTGGTATCCGAGCCGCTTGATGGCGGCCGTCAGTGTCTGCCTGGACTTCCAGTAGCCGACCCAGGGGTCGCTGCGCTGGAACGAAAGGTACTCGCGTGCCGTCGCGATGGTCCACTGCGAGCCGCTCTTCAGCGAGCCGAGTTGCTCCCACGATACCGGCATCGAAACGCCCAGTCCGGGGCGGGCGCGTGCCGAGTACGCGCTGGCGGTGGTCTGCCCGTGGCCGTTCCGCAGGTAGTCGACGAATACCTTGCCGCGGCGGTTCGCCGCACCGCTGCGGGCGACGAATCGCGACGGAACCGTCCGGGCGAGATGCGTGACGAAGGCCTTGGAGAAACCCTTCACGGCTTCGTGGCCGAGCCGGGGCGCCAGCGGAACGACGACGTGCAGACCCTTGCCGCCGCTGGTCTTCAGCCAGCTGGCCAGTCCGAGCTCCTCGAGCAGCGTTCGCGTCAGCAGCGCGGCCTCCTGCACTTTCGCCCAGCCGACGCCTTCGCCCGGGTCGAGGTCGAACACCATGCGGTCCGGCGCTTCGATGCGCTTCGCAGTCGCGTTCCAGGTGTGGAACTCGATGACGTTCATCTGCGCCGCGTTCACCAGTGCCTGCCTTCCCGGCACCACCAGCAATCCCGCGTGCCCCGGCCAGAGCGACGGGTCCAGGTTGCGCAGGCCCGGAATGCTCAGCTTGTCGTCGTGCTTCTGGAAGAACAGTTCACCGGTGATGCCGGTCGGGCCCCGCACCAGGGCTACGGGCCGGGCCTTCAGATGGGGAAGCATCCACTCGGCGACGCTGTCGTAGTACCGAACGAGGTCGAGCTTCTTCAGCCCCGTGGACGGATCGATGATCCGGTCGGGGTTCGAAACCCTGACGGCGAGCTTCGGCTTCCCGGGCTTGGCCTCGTCGTCTCGCAGGCCCTGAAACGTCGCGTGCCGGACGTGCCCGTCGGGCGTGCGCTCCGAGAACGACACCTCGGCAACGACTTCCGGCTTCACCCATCGCAGCGTCGCGCGGCTTCGTGACGACCAGCGACCTCGGCCGAGGCTCGCCAGGTCGAGCGGCGGTTCGGCGATCTCGATGCGGCTCAGCGTGCGATGCAGCTCGGCGCTCGTTGCGGCGCTCCAGCCGGTGCCGACCTTGCCGGCATATCGCAGGCGGTCGCCTTCGCGGTCGGCGAGGAGCAGCGCGCCGACTTCGCCGTTCGAGCCGCTGCGGTCGGCATAACCGACGATGACGAACTCCCGGCGTTCGGCACACTTGAGCTTGCGCCACGTTTCGGTGCGTCGCGACACGTACACGGCGTCGCGACGCTTGGCGATCAGCCCCTCGAGCTTCATCGCGCAGGCCGAGCGCAACAGGTGCTCGCCGTCGGTGTCGAAGGCTTCGCTGAACCGGATTCGAGCGCTGCCCAGCCCTTCGACCAGCGGCTCGAGCAGCGCACGGCGCGACTCGAGCGCGACCTTGCGCAGGTCGTGGCCGTCGAGGAAGGGCACGTCGAAGACGTAGTAGACGATGTACGCGGTGCGCGACGAATCGAACGCGTTCTGTAGCGCATTGAAGTCGGGCTTGCCTGCTGCGTCGAGCACGACGATCTCGCCGTCGAGCCAGGCCGAATGCAGGGGTAGCGCCTTCAGTTCGTCGGCCAGCGGCTTCATTCGTGCCGTCCAGTCGTGCCCGCCGCGCGTGACGAGCCGGACCTCGCCACGATCGATGCGCGTGAGCACCCGATAGCCGTCGAACTTGATCTCGAAGAGCCATTCGCCCGACGACGGAACCGAGCGCGACAAGGTTGCCAGTTGCGGCGACAGCGTGTCGGGCAGCGCGGCCTTCCGTGCGCCTGGGAGCTGCGCCTGGGAAGGCGGTGACGGGTGAACCTCGGCCGGCAGCGTGTCCGCGACGCTGTCGGGCAGCGCCTGGACGACGTCGTACTCGCGCGCTGGGCGTGCCCATTCGTCGCGCTTCTTGAACAGCATCCAGCTGTCCTGCTTCTCGTGCGGCTTGCGGATGCGGATCAGTTCCCAGAGCCCGGCGAGCTTCTGGCCGTGCAGCCGGAACACCAGCTTGCCGTCGGTGATGCCTTGCCCGGGATCGCCGACCGGCTCCCATGTGCCGCGGTCCCAGACGATGACCTCGCCGGCGCCGTATTGCCCGGCGGGGATGGTGCCTTCGAACGCGTTGTACGAGACCGGGTGGTCCTCGACGCGAATGGCCAGGCGACGGGCGGCAGGGTCGAGGCTCGGACCCTTCGGAACCGCCCAGCTGAGCATCACGCCGTCCAGCTCGAGCCGCAAGTCGTAGTGCAGCCGTGTGGCCCAGTGCTTCTGGATGACGAACGAGCGCGCCTTGCGGCGCCTGGCGCGAGTCGCTCCCGGCTCGGGCGTGAGCGCGAAGTTGCGCTTCGCGGCGTAGCGCTCGAGGCCATGCCCGCTGCGGGTCGACGGGGATGCCCGCGGTGCGCGCTTGATCGGCTGTCTGCCCATCGTAGTGTGAACAGGCCCTAGTGAAAATCCCGGCTTTCCGTGACCAGGCGCCCGAGCAGCGGCGTCAGGTCCTCGAGATGGCCGGCGACGAGACTGCGCAACTCGCCTTCGGCCTGCCACGTACCGTACACCGCGAGCAGTCTGGCATGCAGCAGCGGCTTGCGCTGCCTTTCGCGCACGCGCTTCCAGCACACGACCTGTACGGCGCCGGTTTCGTCCTCGAGCGACAGGAAGATGGTGCCGTGCGCGGTTTCCGGCTGCTGCCGCACCGTCACGATGCCGCACGCCCGCACCATGCGGCCGTTCGGCACGTCGTGGAGTTCCCGGGCGCTCATCAGGCGACGCTTTGCCAGCAGCGGGCGAAGCAGGGCGAGCGGATGCCGCCGCAGCGTGAGCCCCGTCGCGGCGTAGTCGAAGACGATTTCCTCGCCTTCCGGGGCTGGCGCCAGCTCGATGATCTCCTCGTCGACCGGTGCTTCGCGCAGCAGCGGCGGCGGCGCGCGCAGCGCCGAGGCATCCCACACCTGCTGCCGGCGGTGGCCGCTCAGGCTCATCAGCGCGTCGGCACCGGCGAGAAGGGTCATTTCGTGCTGCTCGAGCCGTGCGCGGCGAGCGAGGTCATCGGCGTCGTCGAAAGGCCGCGCATGGCGCGCGTCGACGATGCGGCGAGCGGAGTCCTCGCGCAGGCCGCGCAGCATCCGCAACCCGAGTCGCACCGCCGGCGGATGAGGCAGGCCCTCCAGCGTGCAGTCGCAATCGCTGTACAGGACGTCCGCCGGACGGACTTCGACGCCGTGTCGCCTTGCGTCCTGGACCAGTTGGCCCGGCGAGTAGAAACCCAGCGGCTGGCTGTTGAGCATCGCGGCCAGGAACTCGGCCGGGTGGTGGCACTTGATCCACGAACTGGCGTAGACCAGCAGCGCGAAGCTCGCCGCATGCGATTCGGGGAATCCGTATTCGCTGAATCCCTTGATCTGCTCGAAGATGGATTCCGCGAAGGCGCGTTCGTAGCCGCGTGCGGTCATGCCGTCGACGATCTTGTCGTAGTACTTCTCCAGCCCGCCCTTGCGTCGCCAGGCAGCCATCGACCGGCGCAGCGCGTCGGCTTCGCCGGGCGTGAAGCCCGCGGCCAGGATCGATATCTGCATCACCTGTTCCTGGAACACCGCGACGCCCAGCGTGCGGCCGAGCGCCTCCCTGAGGGCTTCCGACGGAAAGGTGATCGGCGCCTTGCCCTGGCGACGGTCCAGGTACGGGTGGACGGCGCCGCCCTGGATCGGCCCCGGGCGCACCAGCGCAACCTCGATGACGAGGTCGTAGAAGCAACGGGGCGCGAGCCGCGGCAACATGCTCATCTGCGCGCGGCTTTCGATCTGGAATATTCCCACGGTGTCGGCCTTGCAGATCATGTCGTAGGTGGCGTCGTCCTCGGCGGGGATGTCCTGCATCTCGAAGACATGGCCCTTGCGCTGCCCGATGAACTCGAGCGACTTGCGAATGGCAGTCAGCATGCCCAGCGCCAGCACGTCGACCTTCAGCAGCCCCAGCGCATCGAGGTCGTCCTTGTCCCATTCGATGACTGTCCGATCGGCCATCGCCGCGTTCTCGATCGGCACCATCCGGCACAGGGGCCCGCGCGTGAGCACGAAACCGCCGGTGTGCTGCGACAGGTGACGCGGAAATCCGACCAGTTCGCCGGTCAGGTGCAGCAATTGCCGGACCGCCAGGTCGTCGATCGACAGGCCGGCCTCGGCGAGCCGCTCCGGAAGGACTTTCCTGCCGTCGAACCACTGGCGGTCCCTGGCAAGCCGGTCGATGGTCGCCGCGTCGAAGCCGAGGGCCTTGCCCACGTCCCGGATGGCGCTCCTGGGCCGATAGGTGATGACGGTCGCGGTGAGGGCCGCGCGATCGCGGCCGTACTTGCGGTACAGGTACTGGATGACCTCTTCCCGGCGTTCGTGCTCGAAGTCGATGTCGATGTCGGGCGGCTCGTTGCGCTCCCTGGAGATGAACCGCTCGAAGAGCATCGACATCCGTGCCGGGTCGACCTCGGTGACCCCGAGGCAATAGCACACCACGCTGTTCGCGGCACTGCCTCTTCCCTGGCAGAGGATGCGCCGGGAGCGGGCGAACTGGACGATGTCGGCCACCGTGAGGAAATAGTGCTCGTACCGGAGCTCCGCGATGAGCGCCAGTTCGTGCTCGATCTGCTGCTGGACCCTGGCGGAGATGCCCTCGGGCCATCGGCGGCCGGCCCCTTCGTACGTGAGTCGTCGCAGACAGGACGCCGGGGTTTCGCCGGGCGGCACGACTTCGGTGGGGTATTGATAGCGCAACTCGTCGAGCGAGAAGCGGCAGCGATTGGCGATGCGCAGCGTCTCCCTGATCAGGTCTGCCGGATAGATCTGCGCAAGCCTCAGCCGGGTGCGCAAGTGGCGCTCCGCGTTCGGCTGCAGCGCCAGGCCGCACTCGGCCAGCGGTTTGCCGAGGCGGGTGGCCGTCATCACGTCCTGCAGCGGCTTGCGCGAGCGAACGTGCATGTGCACGTCGCCGACCGCGACCAGTGGCACGGCGGTCGCCTCGCGCGTCGTGCGCAGCTTGTGCAGCCACATCTCGTCGTCGAGCAGCCGCAGCAGCACCACGCCCAGCCAGCCGCGGCCCGGAAATTCGCGCAGCACCCATTTCGCGAGGACCGCTAGCTGCTGTAACGGCAGTCCTCGTTCAGGCACCGCGATGGCGACGCAGTCGTCGAGCGCATCGCCGTCGACGTCGTCCTGCCGCAGCCGATAGGTGCCTTTCCCGGAAGCGCGACGCAGCCGGGTGATGAACTCGCACAGGTTGCCGTAACCGCGCAGGTTGCAGGCAAGCACCGCCAGCGTGAAGGGCGTGGGGGACTCGACCCGGAACTGGCTGCCGACCAGCAGTTTCAGGCCGTGTTGCCTGGCCGCTTCGTGGGCGCGCACGATGCCGGCCATCGAACACTCGTCGACAAGGGCCAGCGCCGAGTAGCCGAGCGCCTTCGCGCGTTCGGCGAGTTCCTCGGGCCGGCTCGCTCCGCGGAGGAAGGAGAAGCTGGACAGGCAGAGCAACTCTGCATAGTCGGGCAGGCCGGGCATCGCGAACCCACGTCACGCAAAAACGCCGTGCAGGTACCAGGCGGCCTGGTCACCGGCGAAGCGCTCCTGGAATATCCAGAGAACGCCCGCGTGTTCGCTGGAGGCGACCCAGTACTCCCGCTGGACATTGAACGCGCGCGAGCCGCGTTCGTCGTCGGCGCGATGCCACCAGCCGCCTTCGATCCGATGCGGGCCGGTCAGCAACTGCAGCGGACCCTGGTATATCGGACGGTCGCGCGCGACCGCGAGCCTCAGCGGTTCGGCCAGGACCCACGTCGGCTGGGGCAGGTCGGCGGCACGCGCCGGCTTGCGCGGTTGCGGCTGCGGTGCAGGCTGCCAGTGAGTCGTCCATTCGAGTCGGTGGTCTTCGTGCAGCACCGGGCGCAGCACGCGCTCGGGCCCCAGGCGCGCGGCAATGCGCTCGAGCACCAGGTTCAACGATTCGGACGTGCGGGATTCTTCGGGCAGCAACGAACCGCTCGGAATTTCGAGCGGGTGCACTTCGACGGCCGTCAACGCCAGTGCGCCGACAGGTGCCTGCAGGGTCACGCGGGCGAGGTGTTCGGCGAGCAGGCGACACAGGTGTTCGACGTCGCGCGTGGGCGCGGCGGTGCGCACCGTCAATTCGCCGCGCTCGGCGACGTCGCGGGCGCGCATGAAATCGTGGGCCCAGGCCAGCGTGAAGGCGCTGACGCCCCGGTGACGCGCGGCGAGCCAGCCGCACATCTGCAGCAGCAGGCGCCGGGCGCCAAAGAGCAGCGGTGCAGCGGACTCCACCCGCGACATCAATTCGAGGCGCGCCTCGAACGATTCCGGCAGTTCGTGCCAGGCGTGGACTTCCGGCCGGGCGCCGTAGGCCGCGTCGATGGCGGCCAGCAGCGCCGTGTCGAAACGCCGGCTCAGGCCTCCACGCGGCAGCTTGCGCACGTCGCCCAGCGTGGTGCAGCCGAGTCGCGCAAGCGTCGCGCGATGCGGTCGCACGGCCGTCAGCACCTCCATGGGAAGCGCATCGAGCGTGACGTCGAGCGGCCGCCTGAATCCGTTGCCGATCCCGGCACGGGCGAGTGCCAGCGCAGCGAGGCTCGTCGGAGCCCAGCCCACGGCGGTGACGCCGAGCTCCGCGGACTCACCGACGACGCGGTCGCGCAGGGCCCGTTTACCGCCGAACAGCCGCACGCTCGCCTCGAGTTCCATCACGACCGCTTCGTCGACGAGTGCTACGCGAGGCGTGAACTGCAGGGCCCAGTTGGCCAGCCCGAGCAATGCGTCAGTTGGCGCCGAGCGGCTGTCGTTCACGCAGGGCAATGACATTGCTGCCCATAACATCTGCAGCGACCTCACGGGAAAGCGACGTACCCGGCCTGGCCAGGCGGGGCGTGAGCACGGCGCCCAGTCCCCCCGGCACCGAATCGAGAACCAGCGGCGTGTCGAACAGCGCACCACGTCGCTTCAGGATGCGAACCTCCAGGGACCACTCGCCCCGCAGGGTCGCCTGGACGCGTAATGGTGCGGCCGACGCTTCAGTTGCCGCTGCCATCGGCCGGAAGAGGAAAACCGGGGCCTCGCAACCCTGCGCACAGACCTGCAGGCGCCGAACCTGCTCGGGCCGGACTTGCGGCAGCCAGGCGAGCACGGCCCCGGCAGCGTTGGCCTTCACCAGCTGTTCGGTGCACCAGAGGCGCTCCGCGGGGGTGGCCGCGGAAATCCAGACGCAGTGCCGCTCGTCGAGACCGCAGTGGATGAGTCCGGGCAGGTGCGGGCGCTTCGGCGGGCCGATGACGACAACGGTCTTGCCCTGTTCGACGACGCCGCGAAGCGAAGGACCGACCAGGCGCCATTCGAGCACCGAGGGCTGCGCGCCGAGGACTTCGGTCAGGCTGCGACACGGCCAGCCGTTCCCGGGCAGTTGCTCGTCCAGCCGCGGCCAGCCCGAAGACACGACGGCCGAGAGCTGGGCGCCCAGCATGTCGGCCCGCCAGACGGCGGCACTGACGGTACGGGGAAGGGCCTCGGGAGAGACGGCACGCATGGCGGGATCTTCGATACTGTGATTATGTACAGTATACGAGGTTCCGGGAGGCCGCAACTACGATACCTGCTCGGTTCCCAACCGGGAAGGTGCGTATGTGCGCGAACTACACTCCGGTCACCCGGGCAGAACGCCTCGAGCAGTATTTCGCTGCCGGCAATCCGGCGCCGTACCCCGACGAAACATGGCCGGGTTACGCAGCGCCGTTCGTGCGCAGGGCGCGCGAAGACGTCGGCTACGCGCGCGAGCTCTGCACGGGGCTGTTCGGCCTGGTGCCGTACTGGGCAAAAGACCTCGGCATCGGCCGGCGCACCTACAACGCACGCTCGGAGACCGTGGCGGAAAAACCGAGCTTCAGGGACGCCTGGCGCCACGGCCGCCGGTGCATCGTCGCCGCGGAGTCCTTCTTCGAGCCGAACTGGGAGTCGGGCAAGGCCGTGCGCTGGCGCATCGCGCGCGCCGACGGCAAGCCGATGGGAATTGCCGGGCTATGGGGCTCGTGGCGCTCGCCCGACGGCGTCGAGATCGTCTCGTTCACGATGCTGACGGTCAACGCGACCGGCCATCCGGTGATGCAGCGCTTTCACAAACCCCAGGACGAAAAGCGCATGGTCGTACTGCTGGACGAAACGGCGTACGACGACTGGCTCGAAGCGCCGCTCGGCCGTGCGGACAGCTTCATGAAGCGGTATCCGGCCGAAGGGCTGGTGGCGCAGCCGGCGCCCAGGCCGTCGAGGTAGGGTGGTCGGGGTGAGAGGATTCGAACCTCCGGCCTCTACGTCCCGAACGTAGCGCTCTACCAGGCTAAGCTACACCCCGAATCGCGCCCGCAGAACCGCAGGCGGCTGACACGTACCCGATTCCGACGGCCACCGGCCGCGTGAACTCGGGAGGCCGGAAACCGCGCGCGCCTAACGGTCGCGCTCGATCGAGTAAGTCGTCAAGTATAGCAGCGCGTTACGGTGCGCGGAAGGCGCGCCGCCGTCGGACGCGAGCTTCGCGACCGTCGCGCGTGCCGCGGCGGCTTCGGCGCTGGCGCGCTCGCGCGTGTAGTCGAGCGCGCCGGTGCGGTGGATTGCCGCCATGATCGGCTCGAACTCGGCGGTGGATCCCTGCTCGATCGCGCGCCGCACCATCGCACGCTCGCTGTCCGTGCCACGCAGCATCACGTGGATCAGCGGCAGCGTCGGCTTGCCCTCGCGCAGGTCGTCGCCGACGTTCTTGCCGATGTCGCCGGTCACTCCCGAATAATCGAGCACGTCGTCCACCAGCTGGAACGCCGTGCCCAGGCGCCGACCGTACTCGGCCGCGGCCGCTTCGGTTTCGGGCGACGCGTCGCACAGGATCGCGCCGAGCTGGGCGGCCGCTTCGAACAGGCGCGCCGTCTTGTAGCGGATCACCTGCATGTAGCGGGCTTCGTCGGTATCGGGGTCGTTGCAGTTGATCAGCTGCAACACCTCGCCTTCGGCGATCGTGTTGGTGGCGTCGGCCAGCACGCTCATCACCCTCGGGTTGCCGACTTCGACCATCATCTGGAACGAGCGGGAATACAGGAAGTCGCCGACCAGCACCGACGCTGCGTTGCCGAACACCGCGTTGGCGGTCTGGCGGCCACGCCGCAGCGCCGATTCGTCGACCACGTCGTCGTGCAGCAGCGTTGCGGTGTGGATGAACTCCACCACGGCAGCCAGCAGATAGTGATTACTCGCTCCCTTGTAACCCAAGGCACGTGCGAACAGCAGCAGCAGCAGCGGGCGGATCCGCTTGCCCCCGGCGGCGATGATGTAGTCGGCAATGCTGTTGATCAGCGCGACTTCCGAACCGAGGCGCTGGCGGATCACGCTGTCGGTTTCAGCGAGGTCCGAGGCCAGCACGGGGAAGAGTTCGGCGGGTTTCATGGAATGGGGCAGTGAGTCGCCGATTATAGTCGGCGGGCTGACACTTTGACGGGCGGCGCAGGTTGTCGGATAATTTCCGGTTTCCTCGAGAGGTTCCCATGTACGCGGTCATAAAAACCGGCGGCAAGCAGTACAAGGTTGCTGCCGGCGACAAGATCAGGGTAGAACAGATGCCGGCGGACATCGGGGCCGAAATCACGATCGACCAGGTGCTGGCGGTCGGCGCGGGCGAGCAGTTGTCGCTCGGTGCGCCGCTGGTGGCCGGGGCGACGGTTTCGGCAACGGTCCTGTCGCACGGTCGTCACGACAAGGTTCGCA
>CAZBTE010000001.1:0-13405 GCA_964494665.1 uncultured Limnobacter sp. | reverse complement strand
TTCGCATCTTCAAGATGCGCCGGCGCAAGCACTATCGCAAGCAGCAAGGCCATCGCCAGAACTTCACCGAGCTGTTCGTGAGCCGCATTGCCTCGGCGCTCGGCGAGACTACGGCCGAGGTGCCGGCGATTACCGCGCGCGCCAGGGACGACATCGAAAAGATCGAGGGCATCGGCCCGAAGATCGCCGGGGTGTTCGCCAAGGCCGGCATCACCACCTTCGCACAGCTGGCCGATACTCCGGTCGAGCGCCTGCGCGCGCTGCTGAAGGCGGCGGGGCCGCGTTTCGCGTCGCACGATCCGGGCACCTGGCCCGAGCAGGCGCGGCTCGCCGCGGCCGGCGACTGGGAAGCATTCGACAAGCTGACCGGCGAGTTGATCGCCGGCAAGCGCAGCTAGCAATCGGGAGTCACCGACATGGCACAGAAGAAGGGCGGCGGCTCGACGCGCAACGGCCGCGATTCGCAACCGAAGATGCTCGGCGTCAAGGCCTACGGCGGCCAGAGCGTGAGCGCCGGCTCGATCATCGTGCGCCAGCGCGGCACCAAGTTCCATCCCGGCACCAACGTCGGCGTCGGCAAGGACCACACGCTGTTCGCGCTGGTCGATGGCCGGGTCAAGTTCGGCGTCAAGGGTCCGCGCAACCGCAATACGGTCAGCATCGACCCGCAGCCGTGACGCGCGCCGCGGCGTAGCAGCAAGCCCCGCCGCGCGGGGCTTTTTTGTCTGTGCGCGGCGCCGATCGGGGTGCGGTCCGCATCGCACCCCGCGCAGGCACCGAAGGGATCTCCGGCAATCGCCATGAAGTTCATCGACGAGGCGTACATCGAAGTCACCGCCGGCAACGGCGGGGCCGGCATCGTGTCGTTTCGCCGCGAGAAGTTCATTCCGAAGGGCGGGCCCGACGGCGGCGACGGCGGGCGCGGAGGCAGCATCGTGGTGGTGGCCGATCGCAACATCAACACGCTGGTCGACTACCGTTACCAGCGCAAGTTCGTCGCGAAGAACGGCGAACGCGGGCGTGGCTCCGACCAGTACGGCGCGGCGGCCGACGACATTCGCTTGCGCGTGCCGGTGGGCACGCAGATCCGCGACGCGGACAGCGGCGAGCTGATCGCCGATCTCACGCAGCACGAGCAGACGGCGCTGCTCGCGCGCGGCGGGGAAGGCGGCCTGGGCAACATCCACTTCAAGTCGAGCACCAATCGCACGCCGCGCCAGGCCACGCCGGGCGGCGAGGGCGAGCACCGGCGCCTGCACCTCGAGCTGAAGGTGCTGGCCGACGTCGGGTTGCTCGGGCAGCCCAACGCGGGCAAGTCGACCTTCATTGCGGCGGTGAGCAATGCGCGCCCGAAGATCGCCGACTATCCGTTCACCACGCTGCATCCGAACCTCGGCGTGGTGCGGGTGGGCGCCGGCAAGAGTTTCGTGGTGGCCGACATCCCGGGGCTGATCGAGGGTGCTGCCGAAGGGGCGGGGCTCGGCCACCAGTTCCTGCGCCACCTGCAGCGCACGCGGCTGCTGCTGCACCTGGTCGATCTGGCGCCGTTCGACCCCGGTGCCGATCCGGCTCGCGACGCGCGCGCCATCGTGCGCGAGTTGCGCCGCTACGACGCGGAGCTGGCTGCCAAGCCACGCTGGCTGGTGCTGAACAAGATCGACATGGTCCCGGCCGAAGAACGCAAGGAACGCGTGGCCGAATTCGTGAAGCGCTATCGCGGACGCGGTCGCAATGCGCTGCCGGTGGAGCGCGTGTTCGCGATCTCGGCACTCACGCGCGAGGGTTGCGAGCCGTTGTGCCTGGCGGTCAACGAATACCTGGAGACGGTCCGTCCGGAGAGCGTGCGCGAGGCCGACGTGCGCTTCGACCGGGCGCCGGATGCAGGCACCGAGCAGGACGGGGATGACCGCCTGCGCGGCAGCCGTGGGGAGGAAGCGCGTGACTGAGAAGCCGACTGCGTCGAACGGAGTCGGCGCGCCGCTGCGCGAGGGTCGTCGCATCGTCGTGAAGGTCGGGTCGAGCCTGGTGACCGACGAAGGGCGCGGCCTGGACGAGCAGGCGATCTCGCGCTGGGGCCGCCAGATCGCCGAGCTGCGCACGCTGGGCAAGGAAACGGTGATGGTGTCCTCGGGCGCCGTCGCGGAGGGCATGAAGCGGCTCGGCTGGTCGAAGCGGCCGAAGTCGATGCACGCGCTGCAGGCCGCGGCGGCGGTCGGGCAGATGGGACTGGCGCAGGTCTACGAAACCTGTTTTCGCGCGCACGGGTTGGCCACCGCGCAGGTGCTGCTCACGCACGACGACCTGGCCGACCGCAAGCGCTACCTGAACGCGCGCTCAACGCTGCTCGCACTGCTCGAACTCGGCGTCGTGCCGATCATCAACGAGAACGACACGGTGGTCACCGACGAGATCAAGTTCGGCGACAACGATACGCTCGGCGCGCTGGTGGCGAACCTCATCGACGCCGATGTGCTGGTCATCCTCACCGACCAGAGCGGCCTGTACACCGCCGATCCGCGGCGCGATCCACAGGCGCGGCTGCTCGAGCGCGTGGCGGCCGACGACCCGTCGCTGGAAGCGATGGCCGGCGGCGCCGGCTCGTCGATCGGGCGCGGCGGAATGATCACCAAGGTGCAGGCAGCGCGGCGTGCCGCGCGCAGCGGTGCGCATACCGTCGTGGCTTCGGGGCGCGAGCCGGACGTGCTGGTGCGGCTGGCCGCGGGCGAGTCGATCGGCACGCAGTTCATCGCGCAGACGCCGCGCATGGCGGCGCGCAAGCAGTGGCTCGCCGATCACCTGCAGTTGCGCGGCGCGGTGCGGCTCGACGACGGTGCGGCGCGCGCGCTGGTGGCTGGCGGACGCAGCCTGCTGCCGATCGGCGTCACCGAGGTCAGCGGCGATTTCGAGCGCGGCGAAGCGGTGGCGATTCGCGATCCGGATGGCCGCGAGATCGCTCGCGGCCTGATCAACTACTCGAGTTCGGAGGCGCGCCTGATCATGCGCCGGCCGTCATCCGAGATCGAGGGCATCCTCGGGTTCACCGAGGAACCCGAGCTGATTCACCGCGACAACCTGGTCCTGCGCCGGGGCTGATCGCAGGGCCGCGCGTTCACGCTGCGATCGTAGTGTGAACAGGCTCTCGCTGCGCTTCGTCGGCGTCCGCCGCTTCCAGCGGCGCGGCACCGGATTGCGCCGAATCGGCCTCCATCGCCCGTGCCTCGTCGACCGACACGACACGCCGGTTCTCGCAGAAGAAGCGCAGGCCGGCACGGTTCTGCACGTACAGCCGCTGTGCTGCCGCCAGCGCGGCCGACTGGTCGAGCAGGGCGGGGAGCGAAAAGACTTCCCTTGCTTCGACCGCGACGTCATGCGCGTGCATCGTGTCCATGAGGTAGCTCCTGTTGGAAGGACCGCCCCAGACTAGGTGCACCGGGGTTGCAGGTGCAGGTGGCGAACGGGCAGACGTCGTGTTCCGGGGGACGAACGTCGGCCGCGACGGGTACGTGCGTGGCGCGCGTGCGACGTGCGAGGGGCGGCGCGCGACGCGCGACGTTCACCGGCGCCGGCGCCGGCGCAGCACCACGCCGGCGTAGACGAGCAGGTTCACCAGCACGACGAGTGCGCCAAGCCAGCCCTGCCACTGGGGCGTCAGCCCGGCTGGATACAGGATCGGGATCAGGTAGTGCTCGACGAAGCCGCCCGGGTAACCGGTCTGGCCCGCCAGTCCTCGAAAGTGGTTCTCCAGCGGCGTGAGCGGGCAGATCCGACCGGAGAGCTCGATCCATGCGCCCCATGCGGCGGCGGGCAGGTGCAGCCAGGCAATGTACGTGCGCCATGCGACCAGCAGCCCGCCGAGTACCACGAACGCGACGAACGCCAGGTGGATCAGCACCAGTCCGTCGGCGGCGATGCGTGCGCTCATGCGTCCGGCAGCCGGCATCGTTCCAGCGGGCGCGACGGGCCGGAACTGTTCTTCGGCACTGCGGCCATGTGGCGGCTCCAGAGGGATCGCGATGTCGCAGGCCGCAGCGTAGCGGCTTTCTACGGTGCGGTCTTCGGGCGCCGACCTCGCCGAAACGCAGGACAATGAACCAGTCCCCTTGCAGGAGAGTTGCCATGTCCGCACCACGCGCGCAACGCACCGAGCGCGACACCTTCGGGCCGATCGACGTGCCCGCCGAACGGTTGTGGGGCGCGCAGACGCAGCGTTCGCTGCAGTTCTTCGCCATCTCCACCGAGCGCATGCCGGCCGAGCTGATCGAGGCGATCGTGCAGGTCAAGCGTGCCGCGGCGATCGCCAATTGCGAGCTCGGCCTGCTCGCTGCCGCAAAGTCGGAGGCGATCGTGCGCGCGGCCGACGAGGTGCTCGCGGGCAGGCATCCGGAGGAGTTCCCGCTGTCGGTGTGGCAGACCGGCTCGGGCACGCAGTCGAACATGAACGTCAACGAGGTGCTCGCGAACCGGGGATCCGAGCTGCTCGGCGGCGAGCGCGGTGCGGCGCGACAGGTCCATCCGAACGACGAGGTGAACCTGGGACAGTCGTCGAACGACGTGGTGCCGACGTCGATCCACGTCGCCGCGGCGTGCGCGGTGTCCACGCGGCTGCTGCCGGCGCTCGATGCGCTGCGTACGACGCTGCAGGCGCGCGCCGACGCCTTTGCCGACCTGGTCAAGATCGGTCGCACGCACCTGCAGGACGCTACCCCGCTCACGCTGGGCCAGGAGATCTCCGGCTGGGTCGCCCAGCTAAGCCGTTCGCGCGACGCGATCGCGCGTGCCCTGCCCGCGGTGTGCGAGCTGGCGATCGGCGGCACCGCGGTCGGCACCGGGCTGAACACGCACCCGGAGTTCGGCGCGCGCGTGTGTGCGCAGCTCGCGCAACGGCTGTCGCTGCCGTTCGCGCCGGCGCCCAATCGCTTTGCCGCACTGGCCGGACACGAGCCGGTGGTGGCGCTGCACGGCGCGCTGCGCGCGCTGGCGACCGCGCTCACCAAGATCGCCAACGACGTGCGCTGGATGGCCAGCGGTCCGCGTTCGGGACTGGGCGAGATCCGCATCCCCGAGAACGAGCCGGGCAGCTCGATCATGCCGGGCAAGGTCAATCCGACGCAGTGCGAGGCGATGACGATGCTGTGCGCGCAGGTGCTGGGCAACGACGTGGCGATCGGCATCGGTGCTGCCTCGGGCAACTTCGAACTGAACGTGTTCCAGCCGCTGGTGGCGCACAACCTGCTGCAGAGCCTGCGCCTGCTCGCAGACGGCATGGGCAGTTTCGAGCGCCACTGCGCGGCCGGCATCGAGCCCGATCGCGAACGCATCGCTGCGTTGCTCGAACGCTCGCTGATGCTGGTGACCGCGCTCAATCCGCACATCGGCTACGAGCGCGCCGCCGCGATCGCCAAGAAGGCGCACCGCGACGGCAGCACGCTGCGCGAGGCAGCGTTGGCGCTGGGCCACGTGAGCGCCGAGCAGTTCGACGCCTGGGTGCGCCCGGCCGACATGACGGGGCCGCGCGCCGGCCGCTGAGGCGCCGCGGGCTGCGTGCCGGCGGTTATGCTTCGGTGATGTCCGCCCTGCCCGAACCCCCGGCGCCTTCCGCACCGAAGCCCGCCTCGCGACGCACGTCGCTGTCGGTGCTGCGCGCGCTGTGGCCCTTCATGGCGCCCTACCGGGCGCGCGTGGCCGTCGCGGCGGCCGCACTGCTGGTGGCTGCGGCCGCCACGCTGCTGGTGCCGCTCGCGTTCCGCCAGTTGATCGACGTCGGGTTCGCGGCGCCGCGCGTCGCCGACGCCGGTGCTGCCGACGTCAACGTCTGGTTCCTCGCGCTGTTCGGCGTCGCGGTGGCGCTGGCGCTGGGTACCGCGCTGCGCTTCTACAGCGTGTCGTGGCTGGGCGAGCGCGTCACCGCCGACCTGCGCAACGCGGTCTACCGGCAGGTGCTGCGGCAGGATCCGCGCTTCTTCGAGACGCTGAAGACGGGCGAGGTGCTGTCGCGGCTGAGCACCGACACCACGCTGATCCAGACGCTGATCGGCACCAGCGTGTCGCTCGGGCTGCGCAACGCGCTGCTGTTCGTCGGCGCGTTGACGATGCTGATCGTGACCAGTCCGCAACTGGCCTCGATCATCGTCGGCCTGCTGCTGCTGGTGGTGGTGCCGATCCTGGTGTTCGGCCGGCGCGTGCGGCGGCTTTCGCGCGCCAGCCAGGACGCACTGGCCGACACCAGCGCACTGGCCGGCGAGACGCTGAACGCGATCCAGATCGTGCAGGCCTATGCGCGCGAACCGCTCGAAGGCCGGCGCTTCGACAACGCCACCGAGTCCGCCTTCGTCAGTGCGATCCGGCGCGTACGCGCCCGCTCGCTGCTCGCCGCGCTGGTGATCGTGCTCGTGTTCGGCACCGTGGTGTTCGTGCTGTGGCTGGGCGCGCATGCGGTGCTCGACGGGAGGCTGACCGCGGGCCTGCTGACCCAGTTCATCCTCTACGCAGCGCTGGTGGCGGGGGCTGCCGGTGCGGTGGCCGAAGTGTTCGGCGACGTGCAGCGCGCGGCGGGCGCCACCGAACGGCTGCTCGAATTGCTCGAGGCCGAGCCGGCGATCCGCGCGCCGCTGCAGCCCGAGCGGCTCGCGCCCTCGGGTCAGGGATCGCGCGTGACATTCGACGCGCTGAGCTTCAGCTACCCGTCGCGTCCGTCCGAGCGTGCGCTCGAGGCGGTCAGCTTCGACGTGGCGCCGGGCGAGACGGTGGCGCTGGTCGGCCCGTCGGGCGCCGGCAAGACGACGCTGTTCCAGCTGCTGCTGCGCTTTCACGACCCGCAGTCGGGTGCCGTGCGGCTCGACGGCATCGACCTGCGCCGGCTCGATCCGGCCGACCTGCGCGCCGCGATCGGGCTGGTCTCGCAGGACAGCGTGGTGTTCTCGGCCGACGCGATGGAGAACATCCGCTACGGCCGGCTCGACGCCAGCGACGAAGAGGTGATCGAGGCCGCGAAGGCGGCGCGCGCGCACGAGTTCGTCGAGCGCCTGCCCGACGGCTATCGCACTTTCCTCGGCGAGCGCGGCGTGCGCCTGTCGGGCGGGCAGCGCCAGCGCATCGCGATCGCGCGCGCCCTGCTGAAGAATCCGCCGTTGCTGCTGCTCGACGAAGCCACCAGCGCGCTCGATGCCGAGAGCGAGCGCGCGGTGCAGGCGGCGCTGGAGCGCGCGATGCGCGGGCGCACCACGCTGGTGATCGCGCACCGGCTCGCGACGGTGATCGGTGCCGACCGCATCGTGGTGCTCGAGCGCGGTCGCGTGGTCGACATCGGCACGCACGCGCAGCTGATCGAGCGCGGCGGGCTGTACGCGCGGCTGGCGGCGATCCAGTTCGACACCAACCTGGAGACCTCATGAGACTGGTGCGCTACGGCAAGCCCGGTCGGGAGAAGCCCGGCCTGATCGATGCCCACGACACGCTGCGCGACCTGTCCGCGGTGGTGCCCGACATCGGTCCGCAGCAGCTTTTGCCGAAGGGCCTGGCGCGGCTCGCGAGGCTGAACCCCGCCCGGCTGCCCGTGGTGCGCGGCAGGCCGCGCTTCGGTCCGCCGCTCACCGGCTCCACCAAGTTCGTCGGCATCGGCCTGAACTACGCGGACCACGCGGCCGAGTCCGGAGCGCCGGTTCCGCGCGAGCCGATCGTGTTCCACAAGACGCTTAGCTCGATCGTCGGCCCGGACGACGACCTGATGCTGCCGCGCGGCTCGACGAAGACCGACTGGGAAGTCGAGCTCGGCATCGTGATCGGCACGCGCGCCCGCCACGTCGCGAAGAAGGACGCGCTCGCGCACGTGGCCGGCTACCTGCTGGTCAACGACGTGTCGGAGCGCGAGTACCAGCTCGAGCGCAGCGGCCTGTGGGACAAGGGCAAGGGCTGCGACACCTTCGGGCCGATCGGCCCGTGGATCGTGACCACCGACGAGCTGCTCGACCCGCAGCGACTGGACATGTGGCTGGACGTGAACGGCGAGAAGCGCCAGCGCGGCAACACGCGCACGATGATCTTCGATTGCGCGACGCTGGTGTCCTACGTGAGCCGCTTCATGACGCTGAACCCGGGCGACCTCATCGCCACCGGCACGCCGCCCGGCGTTGGCATGGGCATGAAGCCACCGCGCTACCTGCGGCCCGGCGACGTGATCAGCGCAGGCATCGACGGCCTGGGCACGCAGACGCGGCGCGTGGTGCGCTTCAGGCCCTGAAGCGTGCGCGGGCGCGCCCGCGCAGGTAGCGTCCGGTGTCGGCCATGCCGCCGCGCGGCTCGCCGCGCTGGAACAGTATGCGCGCGAGCTCGTTGAGCGCCTGGCTGTAGACCTCGCGCTTGAACTCGATCACCGCGTCGAGCGGTATCCAATAGTCGTTCCAGCGCCAGGCATCGAACTCCGGGTGCTCCGAGGCGCGCAGGTCGACGTCGCAATCGCGGCCGACCAGCCGCAGCAGGAACCAGATCTGCTTCTGTCCGCGGTAGTGGCCGCGCCACTCACGCCGCACCCAGTGCTCGGGCACGTCGTAGCGCAGCCAGTCGCGGGTGCGTCCGACGATGCGCACGTGCTCGGGACGCAGTCCCACTTCCTCGTGCAGCTCGCGGAACATCGCCTGTTCGGGCGATTCGCCACGCTTGATGCCGCCTTGCGGAAACTGCCACGAATGCTCGCGAACCCGCTTTCCCCAGAAGACCTCGTTCCTCGAATTGACCAGGATGATGCCGACGTTGGGCCGATAGCCGTCACGGTCCAGCATGGCCCGTACCCCTCGATCCCATACAATTGAAACGATTATATCGACCAGCCCGGGCGGCGGAACAGCCCCGGATCCTCACGACCGCCGCGGATCGCGCATGAAAGCCTCCCGATTCCATCTGTTCACGCTCAAGGAAGCGCCCGCCGATGCCGAGATCGTCAGCCACCGGCTGATGACGCGCGCCGGCATGATCCGCAGGCTCGCCGGCGGCATCTACAACTACATGCCGCTGGGGTTGCGCGTCATCCGCAAGATCGAGGCGATCGTGCGCGAAGAGATGAACCGCGCGGGGGCGATCGAATTGCTGATGCCGGTCATCCAGCCGGCCGAGTTGTGGATCGAGTCGGGTCGGTGGGACAAATACGGACCCGAGCTGCTGCGGCTGAAGGATCGCCACCAGCGCGACTTCATCGTGCAGCCCACGTCGGAGGAGGCGATCACCGACATCGCGCGCAACGAGATCCGCAGTTACCGCCAGATGCCGAAGAACTTCTATCACATCCAGACGAAGTTCCGCGACGAGCGCCGGCCGCGCTTCGGCGTGATGCGCGGGCGCGAGTTCACGATGAAGGACGCCTACTCGTTCGACCGCGACCAGGCCGCTGCGCTGGAGAGCTACCGCGCGATGTACGACGCCTACGTCGCGATCTTCCGGCGCATGGGGCTGACCTTCCGCGCGGTCGCGGCCGATACCGGTGCGATCGGCGGCTCGGCCAGCCACGAGTTCCAGGTGATCGCCGAGACCGGGGAAGACGCAATCGCCTGGTGCCCGTCGTCGGAGTATGCGGCCAACGTCGAACTGGCCGAGGCGCTGCCGCTGATTGCCGCGCGCGGCGCGCCCGCCGAGCCGCTCGTGAAGACGCCCACGCCGTCACGCGAAAAGTGCGAGGACGTCGCCGAGCTGCTCGGCCTGCCGTTGTCGCGCACCGTGAAGTCGATCGTGTTGGCGGTGGACCGGCGCGAGCCGCTCGGGCAGCCCGCGCCCGACGAGGCCGCAGCAACGCGCGTGGTCGACACCGCGATCTGGCTGCTGCTCGTGCGCGGCGACCACGAACTGAACGAAGTGAAGACGGGCAAGGTGCCCGGCCTGGCGGGTTTTCGCTTCGCCACCGACTCCGAGATCCGCGAGCACTTCGGCTCGCCCCCCGGCTACCTCGGCCCGATCGGCATGCGCGGGCCGGTACGGGTGGTGGCCGACCGCACCGTGGCGGCGATGCACGACTTCGTGTGCGGAGCCAACGAGGCCGGTTTCCACTACACCGGCGTCAACTGGGGCCGCGACCTTCCCGAGCCGGACGTGGCCGACCTGCGCAACGTGCAGGCCGGTGATCCTTCGCCCGACGGGCAGGGCGCGCTGGAGATCCAGCGCGGCATCGAGGTCGGCCATGTGTTCTACCTGGGCACGAAGTACTCCGAAGCGATGAACGCCACGTTCGTCGACATCGACGGCAAGTCGCGCCCGTTCGAGATGGGTTGCTATGGCATCGGCATCACGCGCCTGGTGGGCGCGGCGATCGAGCAGAACCACGACGAGCGCGGCATCGTGTGGCCGCGCGCGATCGCGCCGTTCGAGGTGGCCATCGTGCCGCTCGGCTACGAGCGATCGGCCGCGGTGCGCGAGGCCGCCGATGCGCTGTACGACCAGTTGCTGGCCGATGGCATCGACGTGGTGCTGGACGACCGCGACGAACGGCCCGGCGTCATGTTCGCCGATTGGGAGCTGATCGGCGTGCCGCTGCGCGTGACGATCGGCGAGCGCAGCCTGAAGGAAGGCCGCGTCGAGCTGCTGGCACGCCGCGACATGCACTTGCTGCCGGTGCCCGTCGGCGAGGCGGCGCCGGCCGTCCGGCGCATGCTTGCCGGCTGAGCGGCGGCAGGGTCTGATCCTGCCGATGAGGAGCGTCCTGCTGCTGATACTGGTGGTTTGTGCCGCGCTGGCGGGCCTGGCGATGGCGCGCTCTGCGCATGCCGGCGCACAGCAGTACGAACCGCTCGGCGCCGCGGTGCGCAGCGCGCTGGCCGCGGCGATCGACGAAGGCGACGACGCGTTGCCCCAGCCGCACTTCGCATCGCTCGACGAGAAGGTCGACTGGCTGTCCGCCATGTCCAGCCGGCTGCCGCGACGCTGGAAACCCGACTACCGGCAGCGCGTCGAGTTCCTCAACGCGGTGCGCTACGAGGCGCAGCGCGCCGGGCTCGATCCGCACCTGGTGCTCGGACTGATCGAGGTGGAAAGCGCGTTTCGCCGCTATGCGATCTCCAGCGCAGGTGCGCGCGGTTACATGCAGGTGATGCCGTTCTGGACCAGCCTGATCGGTGACGGCGACCCGTCCCGCTTGTTCGAGATGCGCGCAAACCTGCGCTACGGCTGCACCATCCTGCGCCACTATCTCGACATCGAGCGTGGCAACCTGTTCCGTGCGCTGGGCCGGTACAACGGCAGCCTCGGCCGCCCCGAGTATCCGAACGCGGTGCTGCGAGCCTGGAAGCGCTGGGAATTCAGGCCGGCCGATCGCGTGGCGGGCACACGGCCGGCCGCATCGTAGCCGGGCGCTCGACCTGCACGTCTGCCGGCTGGGCCAGCCGTGCCAGGTAGCTGGGCGCATGCTGCAATGCGCCATGGCCGACCGCCCCGGCGACAGCGCGGCGGCCCGCGCCGCGGGTTCCCGGGGCTTGCGCAATTTCACGTCGATTGTTACAACGCATGGCAATCCCGGGAGGACAAATGAACCTGGCATCCAGCCTGGAACGCCGCGCTGCCGAAGCACCGGCGCACCCGGCGATCGTCTTCGAGGGGCGCCGCATCGGCTACGGGGAGCTCGAGGCGTCGGCGTCCCGACTGGCGCACGCGTTGCGCGCGCACGGCGTGGCCGCCGGCGACCGTGTGGCGCTGTTCCTGCCGAACGTTCCCGAGTACCTGGTCGCCTACTACGCCGCCCAGAAGCTGGGCGCGGTCACGGTGTCGATCAACGCGATCTTCCGCACCGCCGAGGTCGAATACCTGCTGGTCGATTCCGGCGCGAAGGTGGTGTTCACCACCGGCGAGCTGGCGCAGTTCGTGCCGCGCGAGCGCTGTCCGGTGCTCGCGCACGTGGTGGTGTGCGAGGGTGATGCGCCGGCGGGCACCGCCGTGCTGGCCGACTGGTGCGCCGGGCACGAGGCGCGCTTCGAGCCGGTCGAGTGCGCGGCCGACGCGCCGGCAGCGCTGCTCTATTCGTCGGGGACCACCGGCTTTCCGAAAGGCGTGACGCTCACGCAGTCGAACATCGGAAGCAACGTGGCCTCCGCCGCGAAGTACTCGGGCTATCGCGCCGACGACCGCCTCGCGGTGTTCCTTCCGCTGTTCCACGTGTACGGCCAGAACTACATCATGAACGCGGCGGTGCTGGCCGGCGCCACGCTGGTGCTGTTCCGGCGCTTCGTGCCCGACCAGGTGCTCGAGGCGATCCAGCGCGAGCGCATCACGATGTTCTTCGGCGTGCCGACGATCTTCATCGGCCTGCTGTCGATGGACCTGTCGAAGTACGACCTGTCGTCGATCCGCTACGAGATGTCGGCGGCCGCGACCATGCCCGAGGAGATCTCGCGGCGCTGGACCGATCGCTTCGGGCGGCGCGTCTACGAGGGCTACGGACTCACCGAATGCTCGCCGTTCGCCTGCTACAACGATCTGGTCGAGCATCGTTTCGGCTCGGTGGGGCGCGCGGTCGAAGGCTTCGAACTGGCCATCTTCGACGAGACCGACCGTGAGGTGGCGCGCGGGGAATGGGGCGAGATCGTGATCCGCGGCCCCGGCGTGATGCAGGGCTACTGGAACCGGCCCGAGGACAGCGCGCAGGCGCTGCGCGGCGGCTGGCTGCATTCGGGCGACATCGGCCGCATGGACGACGACGGCTACGTGTTCATCGTCGACCGGGTCAAGGACATGATCAACCTGTCGGGCTTCAAGGTGTGGCCGGCCGAAGTCGAGCAGTACCTGTACAAGCTGCCGCAGGTGCAGGAGGTCGCGGTGTACGGCCTGCCGCATCCGGAGAAGGGCGAGCAGGTGGTGGCGGCGGTGGTGCCGAAGCCCGGGCAGGCACTGAGTGCCGACGACGTCATCGCCTACTGCCGTGCGAACATCGCCGCCTACAAGGTACCGGCGCGCGTCGACATCGTGAGCGAATTGCCCAAGAGCCCCACCGGGAAAATCCTGAAGCGCGTGCTGCGCGATCAGGCGGGGCGGGCGTGATAGCCTACCCGGATAAACAAACGACAAGGAGGAGACCATGACCCGAGTGACCCGCCGCGACTTCAACCGGATGGCCGCAGCTTCGGCCGTTGTCGGTGGCAGCGCGCTCGCCGCGCCCGCGATCGTGCGTGCGCAGCCGAAGAAGTTGAAGGTGGGCGTGCTGCTGCCACGCTCCGGGGTACAGGCCTTCATCGGACAGTCGTGCCAACTCGGCGCCGACATCGCGCCGGCGCTGATCCGCGACATGTACGGCGTCGACATCGAGCTGATGAACGCCGACACCGAGACCAACGTCGACGTCGCGCGCTCGCGCGCCGAGAAGCTGATCAACGATGGCGCACAGGCGCTGATCGGTCCGTTCGACTCGGGTGCCGCGGCCGCCATCGCGCAGGTCGCCGAG